>CAMLOF010000010.1 GCA_946481585.1 uncultured Macromonas sp.
TGAACGAGATCACGGGCGCCTTCAGTTCCGACGATTTGCTGGGCGTGATCTTCTCGTCGTTCTGCATTGGCAAATAAGGCCGACTGAACCCTGTCAGGCCAGGGCTTCGATGCGCCAGCGCACGTCCAGTCGCATGGACTGCCCTTGTTCCAGCACCCGCAGGCCGGGGCGCCCGTTGATGTGGAATGCGTCGATGGGGTGGGTGATGGGCTCGAAACAGAAGCTGTTGCCCACTGGCGGGCGATACACCAGGCAGAAGCGTTCGCCCGTTTCGGGCGCCACTTGTTCAAGCGTCACGCACAGGCCCCGGTCTGGCCATTCGATGCGTGCGGTGCCTTGCCAGCCGGTGTAGCCGTTGTCGATCAGCGTGCCGGTGGCAGGGATGCCCTGGTTCAAGTCCCAACTGTCTGGGAAGGTGTGGCTGTGGCTGGTGGGCATGGGGTCGGCGCCGCTGAGCCAGACGCCATCGACGTTGGCCTGGACGCGTGTGTCTGCCGCGCGCGGGAACCAGGGGTGCAGGCCCAGGCCATAGGGCAGGGGGGCGGCCCCCAGGTGCTGCACTTCAATGCTCTGTTCCAGCCCGCCGGCGATTAGTGCAAAGCGCTGCTTGGCCCGATAAGCGTAGGGCCCGCCTGCGTGGTGGTGGGACTCCAGCGTCATCTCGATTGCGCCGGGGCCGGTCTGGTCCCATTGCCAGGGTTGCAGCCAGCCGTCGCCATGGATGGGGTAGGGTTCGCCAGCGCGGTTGGGGTGCATGGGGTGGAAATGCCCGCCACATTCAAAACCCTGTTGGCCAATGCGGTTGGACCAGGGCACCATGGCGAACGAGGCGAGCTGGTACATGTCGGCGGTCACGCCGTCCCACCGGCGCCACAGGTCGAGCGGCTCCTGGGGGTCGCGTTCCAGCTGCCAGGCGGCCACGCCGCCGCCAAGTGTTGGGAGCACTGCCAGACGCTGTTTGGCGTGCCGCAGCCAGATGGGTGTGTGTGTCTGGGTCATGAAGTTGATCGATGCAAAAAATGTTGCCTGTCTTTTTTCATGATACCCAATTCGATATGTTTTGTGCGCCTTGCTTTCAAGGCCGCTGGGGTTATGGCTTGTGGCCGTAAACCGGCAGGCTGGCGGTGCGCAAGGCGTCCATCAGCAAGGCTGCGCCCGGGGAGAGCTGGCGGTCGGTGCGGGTGACGAGGCCGAAGTCGTCCATGTGGCAGGGCAGCTCCACCGGCAGGATGCTGACGATGCCGTGCGACGCGTAGTAGCGCGCGACTTCTGTGGCCATGACGCAGAGGAAGTCGCTTTGCTGCAGCAGGCGCGTGATGAAGAGCAGGGCGGCGGTCTCGACGATATCGAACGGCGGTTCCAGATCGGCCTCACGAAACATGAGGTCGAAGCGGTGGCGCAGTACGCTGCCGGTGGGGGGAACGATCCAGCTGGCTTGCACCAGATCGGCCAGTTGCAGGTTGGCGGCGCTGGCCAGTGCGTGGCCGGGGCGCGCCACGGCGCAAATGGGCTCCCCCGTCAACCTTTCGTAGCGCAGGTTGGAGCGGTCTTCCCCCTCGAAAATGCGCCCGACCATGATGTCGAGCTTGCCTTGCCGCAGGCGTTCGAGCAGGACAGGGCTGGTTTCAATCTCCAGCACCACGCGCAGGCTGGGCTGCTGGCGCTTGACGGTGGTGATCACAGGCGGCAGCAGCGCGAGCCCTGGTGATGTGATGGCGCCGACGCTGACCTGTCCGTAACGCCCCGCCTTGAGCGACATCACCTCTTCGTGGGCCTTGCTCAGGCTGCCCAGTGCCTCGCGCGCATGGCGCACCATGGTTTCGCCGTACCAGGTAGGGCGCATGCCGCGGGGCAGGCGCTCGAACAGCGGGACTTCCAGCACGTCTTCCAGCTCCTTGAGCAGCCGGGACGCGGCAGGCTGCGTCATGTTGAGCAGGCGTGCCGCGCCGTGGATGTTGCCCTCTTCGGCCAAGGCGGACAGCAGCAGCAACTGGCGCGTCTTGAGGCGCGCGCGCAGAAACCAATGGTTGTGGTCGGGGGCGTCTGTCATATAAGGGTTTACCTGATGTGGTTATTGATATCTATTCTGCCGAAAAAACTATTTGATCGATGTGATTTGTGAATCCATACTTCGCCCCGTGTTTGATCTACAACTTGATGAATGGAGACCGTTGTCATGTCAATTTCCCGCAGATTGCTAGTTACGTTCGCCCTGGGGGCGTCCGCCGCCGGGTTGGTTTCTGCTCCCGCCTGGGCGCAGAAGAAGATCGTGGTGGGTTTCAGCCAGGTGGGTGCCGAGAGCGAATGGCGCACGGCCAACACCGAGTCGATCAAGTCGGCCGCGAAGGACGCGGGCATCGAGTTGAAGTTCTCTGACGCACAGCAGAAGCAGGAGAACCAGATCAAGGCCATTCGAGCCTTCATTGCGCAGAAGGTGGACGTGATTGCTTTCTCACCCGTGGTGGAAACCGGCTGGGACAATGTGCTGCGCGAAGCCAAGGCCGCGAAGATTCCCGTGGTGCTGACCGACCGCGCTGTGAGTACCAAGGACACGTCGCTCTATGTGTCCTTCATGGGGTCTGACTTTGTGGAAGAGGGCCGCAAGGCAGGCCGCTGGCTGGTGGACAAGATGAAGGGCCACAACGGCGAGGTTCGCATCGTGGAGTTGCAGGGCACCGTGGGCTCGGCCCCCGCCATCGACCGCAAGAAGGGTTTCGAGGAAATCATCAAGGCCGATCCGAAGTTCAAGATCGTGCGTTCGCAGACCGGCGACTTCACCCGCGCCAAGGGCAAGGAGGTGATGGAGGCCTTCCTGAAGGCCGAGGGCAAGAGCATCAACGTGCTTTACGCGCACAACGACGACATGGCCATCGGCGCCATCCAGGCCATTGAGGAGGCGGGGCTGAAGCCCGCCAAGGACATCACCATCATCTCGATTGATGCGGTGAAGGGTGCGTTCGAGGCCATGATGGCAGGCAAGCTGAACGTGTCGATTGAGTGCAGCCCGCTGCTGGGCCCGCAGCTGATGACTGCCGTGAAGGACATCATGGCTGGCAAGGCTGTGCCCAAGCGCATCGTGACGGAAGAGGGCATCTTCCCGATGGAGACCGCAGCGGCCGAGTTCCCCAAACGCAAGTACTGAGCCGGGCATGGCTGTGCGCATGGAACTCCCCTCGCCCGTGCTGGAAATGCAGGGCATTGGCAAGCGTTATGGCGATGTGGAGGTGTTGCGTGACGTGAAGTTGCGCCTCTACCCTGGGGAGATCCATGCGCTGATGGGCCAGAACGGAGCGGGCAAATCGACACTCATCAAGGTGTTGACGGGTGTGACGCCCGCTACCGCTGGGCAGATGTGGTTGGCCGGGGAGCCGGTGTGGCCCGAGTCGTCTGCCGACGCGCAGGCCTTGGGCATCAGCACCGTGTACCAGGAGGTGAACCTGTGCCCTAACTTGTCGGTGGCCGAAAACGTGTTCGCGGGGCGTTACCCGCGACACGGCTGGCTGCAGGCGGGCCGCATTGACTGGCAGGCGGTGAACGAAGGCGCCCGTGCCCTGCTGGCCCGCGTGGGGCTGGACATTGACGTGACGCGCCTGCTGGCCAGTTACCCGGTGGCGGTGCAGCAGCTGGTGGCCATTGCGCGGGCGCTGGCCGTTCGCGCCAAGGTGCTGATCCTGGACGAACCCACTTCCAGCCTGGACGACGATGAGGTGAACCAGCTCTTCGGGGTGATGCGCCAGTTGCGCCAGGATGGCATGGCGATTGTGTTCGTGAGCCACTTCCTGAACCAGGTGTACGCGGTGTCGGACCGCATTACCGTGCTGCGCAATGGGGCTTGGGTGGGCGAATGGCCAGTTGGGGAACTGCCCGCGCCAGCGCTGATTGCCGCCATGGTGGGCCGGGAGCTGGAAGCCGCAGCGGTGCGTTCAGAGCCACCTGCTGCTGCCACGCAGGACGTGCCGCCGCTGTTGAAGGCGCAAGGCCTGGGGCAGAGGGGGCAGTTGCACCCCGTGGACCTGGACGTGAGGCCGGGCGAGGTGGTGGGCCTGGCCGGTTTGCTGGGGGCCGGGCGTACCGAGCTGGCACGCCTGCTGTTCGGGCTGGAGACGCCAGACCGGGGCCTGCTGTACGTGAGTGGGCAGGCGGTGCATTTTGCCGACCCGGCCGATGCCATTGCGCAGGGGCTGGCGCTGTGCCCGGAGGAACGCAAGACGGACGGCATTCTGGCCGAACTGTCGGTGCGCGAAAACATTGCGCTGGCCCTGCAGGCGCGCCAGGGTGTGCGCCGCCACATGGACCGCGCAGAGCAGACGCGCCTGGCCGAACGTTTCGTGGCCTCGCTGGGCATCAAGACCGCCAGCGTGGACACGCCCATTGGCCTGTTGTCGGGCGGCAACCAGCAGAAGGCGGTGATTGCCCGCTGGCTGGCCACCGAGCCGCAGTTGCTGATCCTGGACGAGCCGACGCGCGGCATCGACGTGGCGGCCAAGCAGGAGATCATGGACCAGATCATGCGGCTGGCCGAGGCGGGCATGGCTGTGATCTTCATCTCCTCTGAAATCAGCGAGGTGGTGCGCGTGGCGCACCGCATCGTGGTCCTGCGCGACCGCCGCAAGGTGGGTGAACTGCCTGCGGGCAGCAGCGAGGACGATGTGTACGAACTCATTGCCGCAGAACATGTCGAGTGCTGAAACTTCTTTGCCCTGGTGGGTGCGAGCCATGCAGCAACCGCTGGCCTGGCCTTTGTTGACGCTGGCGTTGCTGTTGGCGGTGAACGCCTGGTTCAACCCAGGTTTTCTGCACATTGAATGGCGGGAAGGCCATTTCTACGGCAGCCTGGTGGACATCCTGAACCGGGCGGCGCCGCTGGCGCTGGTGTCCATGGGCATGACGTTGGTGATTGCCACACGCGGCATCGACATTTCGGTGGGCGCGGTGGTGGCCATTTCGGCGGCGGTGGCCGCATGGATGATCGGCGGCGCGGTGGACGGACAGACCACGCGCTACGCCCTGCCGCTGGCCTTGGCCGCCGCGCTGGGCGTGGCCTTGCTGTGCGGGCTGTGGAACGGATTTCTGGTGTCGGTGGTGGGCATGCAGCCCATCATTGCCACGCTGATATTGATGGTGGCAGGCCGAGGGGTGGCGCAACTCATCACCGATGGGCAGATACTGACCATTTACTACAAACCCTACTTCTTCATAGGCGGCGGCTACCTGCTGGGCATACCGTTTGCCGTGTACGTGGCCTTGGCCGTGCTGGCGCTGCTGTACCTGGCCGTGACGCGCACGGCGCTGGGCTTGTTCATTCAGGCGGTGGGCATCAACCCCACGGCGGCGCGGGTGGCCGGGGTGCAGGCGCGCCGCCTGGTGCTGGGCTGTTACGCGGTGTGCGGCCTGTGCGCGGGCCTGGCGGCGCTGCTGGTGAGTTCCAACGTAAAGAGCGCTGACGGCAACAACGCGGGCCAGTTGATGGAGCTGGACGCCATCCTGGCGGTGACGCTGGGCGGCACGCTGCTGACGGGCGGGCGCTTCAGCCTGGTGGGCAGCGTCATCGGCGCGCTCATCATCCAGACGCTGACCTACGCCATCTATTCGCTGGGGGTGCCGCCCGAGATCAACCTGGTGGTGAAAGCCGCAGTGGTGTTCGCGGTGATGCTGATGCAGTCGCCCGACTTCCGCGCCATGTTGCGAACGCTGGCGGTGCGCCCTGCAGCCGGAGGTGTGCGATGAGTTCTACCGTAGCGCCTTTTGTGAGACCTGTGTTGCCCGCCATGCCCTTTCTCCGTCTGGACCCGAAGTACCTTCCCCTGACTGCCACGGTGGCGCTGTTCCTTTTGGCCGTGGGGCTGGGTTCGGTGATGTACGACGGATTCTTTTCGCCGCAGGTGTTCCTGAACCTGCTGGTGGACAACGCCTTCTTGTTGGTCGTGGCGGTGGGCATGACGTTCGTCATCCTCACGGGCGGGATCGATCTGTCCGTGGGTTCGGTGATCGCGCTCTCCACCATGGTGCTGGCCGAACTGGTGGAAAAGCAGGGTTGGAGCCCGGCGCCGGCCATTGCTCTGGTGCTGGTGATGGGGGCCAGTTTTGGCGCCACGATGGGCTTGCTGATCGAACGCTTCCGGCTGCAGCCTTTCATCGTTACGCTGGCAGGCATGTTCCTGGCGCGCGGGCTGTGTTACCTCATCAGCATCGACTCGATCGCCATCACCAGCGAGGCCTATTCGGCGCTGGCGCAGTTGCGCATACCGGTGTGGGGTGAGGCGTCGATGTCGCTGGCGGCCTTGCTGTCGGTGCTGGTGCTGGGGGGAGCGGTGTTTGTGCTGCACGCCACGCCGTTTGGCCGTGCAATTTATGCGATTGGGGGCAGCACGCATTCGGCGGTGCTCATGGGCTTGCCCGTGCGCCGCACGCTGGTGGGGGTGTACGCGCTGTCGGGCCTGTGTGCGGCGCTGGGCGGGGTGTTGTTCACGTTCTACATGCTGTCGGGTTATGGCCTGCACGCCCTGGGGCTGGAACTGGACGCGATTGCCGCCGTGGTGATTGGCGGCACGCTGCTCAGCGGTGGTGTGGGCTATGTGGTGGGCACGCTTTTCGGCGTGCTGATGCTGGGGGTCATTCAGACGCTGATCGCCTTTGACGGCACGCTGAGTTCCTGGTGGACGCGCATCGTGGTGGGCGTATTGCTTTTCGTTTTCTGCCTGTTGCAGCGCGCCGTAGCGGTGAGTGCGAAGCGCTGATGGCGGACTACTGCAGCGGGGGCGTGCCTTGCGCGGTGAATGAGGGCCCGGCTGCGGCTTGCCAGACCCAGGAGGCGGGTGGCTGCCAGTCGGCCACCCACTGCGGGATCTGCTGGGCAGGCAGGGGCCGCGAGATGCCGTAACCCTGTGCCAGTTCGCAGCCCAGCTGCAGCAAGCGGCTGCCATGGGCCTCGGTTTCAACACCTTCTGCGATGACACTGTGGCCGAACGCATTGGCCAGGCCGATCACGCCCTGCACGATGGCCAGGTCGTCGGCGTCGTCGAGCATGTCGCGCACAAAGCTTTGATCGATCTTCAGCAGGGTGGCCGGGAGCCGTTTCAGGTAGGTGAGTGACGAGTAGCCAGTCCCGAAATCGTCCAGCGAGAACTTGACGCCGTGGCGCATGCAGTCCGTCATCAACTGGCTTACCTGGGCCACGTCTTCCAGCGCGCTGGTTTCCAGCACCTCCAACTCCAGCATGCTGCCAGGCACCCTGGGGTGTGCGCCAAGCAGTTCACCCAGGCGTGAGGCAAAGTGGCTGCGCTGCAGATGAACGGCGCTCACGTTCACGCTCACGGGCAGCTCCAGTCCCATCTGGAGCCATTCGTCCATCTGGGCCAAGGCGCGGTCGATCACCCATTCGCCCAGTTGAATGCCCAGCGCGTGGTCTTCGATGAGGGGCAGGAAGTCGCAGGGGGGGACGAGTCCACGGTCCGGGTCCTGCCAACGGACCAGGGCTTCCATGCCCACGATCTGCCCGTGGCGCATGTTCACCTTGGGCTGGTAGTGCAGGACGAATTCGCCCCTTTCTAGGCCCAGGCGAATGCGCTGCTGGCTCACGCGGCGGTTCTTCTGGGCTTCGTCGTATTGCACGTCGAACAGGTGGTAGCGGTTTTTGCCTGCCTGCTTGGCGTTGTACATGGCCTGGTCGGCGTGCCGGATGAGCACGTCTGCATCCGCACCGTCTTGCGGGTAGAGCGTGACGCCGATGCTGGCTGACACCTGCAGCCGAAGGCCGTCGATGTCGACCGGCTCTGCCGCGGCCTGCAGCATGCGTTGGAGAATGACGTCGCAGTCCTGCTGGGTTTCCAGGTCGAGCAGTACGGCGACGAACTCATCCCCACCAATGCGTGCCAGGGTGTCGCCTTCGCGCAGCGCGGTCTTCAGCCTTTCGGCCAGCTTGACCAGGAAGCGGTCACCCACGCCGTGGCCATGGGTGTCGTTGATCGCCTTGAAGCCGTCCAGGTCCAGGTAGGCCACCGCCAGAGACTGTCCGCGCCGCCCGCTCACCATGATGCCGTGCGTCAAGCGGTCTGCCAGCAGCACGCGGTTGGGCAGGTTGGTGAGCGCGTCGTAGTGGGCAATGTGCTCCAGCTGGTGTTCGTGCGCCTTGATGAGCGTGATGTCGGTGAGCAGCGCGACGTAGTTGGTGGCCTTGCCATGTTCGTCCTTGACCGCGCTGACCGTGAGGAGCGCTGTGTAATGGTGGCCGTTGCGGTGCTGGTGCTGGACCTCTCCGTACCAGTGGTCGCGCTCGCGCAGCGAGTTCCAGAGTTCCTGCGAGTGGTCGTGCGTCTGGGAGTGTGGTGAGAACAGCTCGGCGGGTCTACCAATGATCTCGTCACGGCTGCGGCCGCTGAACTGGCAGAAGCTGCGGTTGGCATCGATGACCGTGCCTTCGGTGTCGGTGATGAAGATGCCTTCGCGCGCATGCGTGAACACGCTGGCAGCGAGCTTGAGGCGCTCTTCGGCTTCCATGCGCTTGCTGGCCATGCGCGCAAAGCGTTCTTGCAACTGCACGAGTTCCATGGCGCCCTTGAACCGCTTGCTGCTCTGCGGCAGGCCGGATTCAAGTTCTTCCGTGGAACGTTTCAGCCGCTTCAAGGGCGACAGGATGCTCACCCGCACACCCCACAGGGCCAACAGGATCATGAGGGCCATGAAGGCGGCCAGGATGATCCCGTTGTGCAAGGTGCGTGAATGGATGGCGGCGAGTTGCTCGTCAAAGGGGATGCCCATGCCCACGATCACATGTTGCCTTGCCCCGGGCGGCTCCAGCCGGATGGAAGCAAAGATGCGCGTCAGGCCTGCGCCGTCTGTCAGGAGCGGCCGGTGTTCGGTTTCATCGGCTGCGGTGGCCTCCGTGCGAAAGTAGAACTCGTCCAGCTTCTTGCCCAGGCGGCTTTTGTCCTCGGGGAAGTGGGCAATGATGTTGCCGGTGGCGTCTGCGATGTAGGCGATGGAGTTGTTGGGCAAGCGACTTTCTGCCAACCGCCGACTCCACCTGTCGAGCGACACCACGGCCACAGCCGCTGCCACGACCTGTTTGCTTCCCGATGCGTCCAACACCGGGTAGGCGAAGTTCACGCTGGTCACGCCTGCCGCGCGGTCGGTCTGGAATTCGCCGATGGAGAACTCTTGCTGATCCATGGCCCGGCGAATGTAGGGGCGGTCGGCCACGTTCACCCGCGTTTTCAGCGGGCGGGCGTTGCAGCGCAGTTCGCCGTCTGCGCTCGGTGCGCCCAGGTTCACGAAGTGCGCATTGAGGGCCAGCACCCTGGCCAGAAACTCGCCGCACTGCGGTGAGGCTTGCTGTTGCAGTTCTGGGGCGAGCGCGAGTTGCTTCAGGAAGCTCTGGGTCTCTTCGATCAGCCTTGCCTGGTCGTTGGTCAGAACGCGCAGGGTGTCCACCGCCCGTTCCTGCGCTTCTTGCATGGCGGCTTCCCGGTCGCGCCAGTATTCAATGGCAAGCATCACAACGCCTGGTGCCGCGATCAGCAGTATCAGCGTGACCAGCCTGGCCCACAGTGAATACAGGAGTTTGATCATTGGTTGGCTCCCAAGTCTTGACCCGAGGCGCTGTTGCTTCCGCAACCGATTATTGCGACAAAGACGCGGTTCGCCAATCAAATGGCGTGCGAAAGGGGCAGACCTTATTCCTGCTGACTGCCCTTGCGCTTGCCGGTGCCAGCCGTGCGCGCCCACCACTCGGGCCCGAACTGGCCCTGCAGCCAGTCGATGAACTGCGTGACCTTGGCGGGGACCATGCGGGGAGAGGGGTACACCGCATGGATTTCCTGCTGCGGCAACTGCCATTCGTCGAGCACGGACACCAGCGACCCCTTGCGCAGCGACTCTTCTGCCACGTAGCGTGGCAGCGCGGCAATGCCCATGCCCTCGCGCGCGGCCACCAGCAGGGTGGACAGGTTGTTGGAGCGCAGCAGCCCGCGTACGGGAACGGAAGCGGACTTGCCCCCGGCGCCACTGAACTGCCAGCGTGCGTCGCCCTGAACGGTGCTGTAGATGAGCGCGTCGTGATCTTTCAGGTCCTTGGGCGCTGATGGGGTGCCGCGCTGCTGCAGGTATTCCTGCGAGGCGGCCACCACCCAGGGGTTGAGGCCGAGGTAGCGCGAACCCAGGGTTGAGTCGGCCAGGGGGCCCATGCGGATGGCCACGTCCACGCCCTGTTCCACGAGGTTGACGTAGCGGTCGTCGCAGCTCAGGTCCACCTGGAGCTGCGGGTTCATGCGCATGAACTGCATGACCAGCGGTGCCAGCACGCGCCGCCCGAAGGCCACCGAGGTGCTGATGCGCAGTGCGCCCTGCACCTGGGTCTGCAGCAGCGCAGCGACGGACTCTGCCTCTTCCACGTGGTGGGTGATGAGCTTGCACTTCTCGTAATAGAGCAGCCCGATTTCGGTAGGCGTGACACCGTGCGTGGAGCGGTGCAGCAGGCGCGCGCCCAGTTGCGCTTCCATGCGGCGCACCTGCTTGGTGGCGGCGGGCTGCCCTATGCCCAGTTCGGCGGCGGCCTTGCTGAAGGAGCCCAGGTCCACAACGCGGACGAACAGGCGGATGGCTTGTATGCGTTCCATGGGTGCTATTCCACCATGGAATAAGCGAAATGCGCCAGTGCTGCCTTCCGATTCCCTTCTGCCGGGGCGAATATTCCACCAGACGCATAGCAAACCCACCTACAGGAGATAGACATGCCCAAGATGAAAGCCGCCATGGCGGCCGTGCTGGTGCTGGAGAAGGAAGGCATCACCCAGGCGTTTGGCGTGCCTGGCGCGGCCATCAACCCGCTGTATGCGCAACTGCGCGAACGCGGCACCATTTCGCACATCCTGGCGCGCCACGTGGAAGGCGCCTCGCACATGGCCGAAGGCTACACGCGAGCCGCACCGGGCAACATCGGTGTGTGCATCGGCACGTCGGGGCCTGCGGGCACCGACATGATCACGGGCCTCTATTCCGCGCAGGCCGACTCCATTCCCATCCTCTGCATCACCGGCCAGGCGCCGCGCGCACGGCTGCACAAGGAAGACTTCCAGGCGGTGGACATTGCGTCGATTGCCAAGCCGGTGACCAAGTGGGCCACCACCGTGCTGGAGCCCGCCCAGGTGCCGCGCGCCTTCCAGCAGGCGTTTCACCTGATGCGCTCGGGCCGCCCGGGGCCGGTGCTGATCGACCTGCCGTTTGACGTGATGCAGGCCGAGATCGAGTTCGACATCGACACCTACGAGCCGCTGCCCGTGTACAAGCCCGCAGCCTCGCGCAAGCAGATCGACAAGGCCATGGAGATGCTGGCCACCGCCGAGCGCCCGTTGATCGTGGCGGGCGGCGGCATCATCAACGCCGACGCGGCAGACCTGCTGGTGCAGTTTGCCGAGATCACCGGCATACCGGTGATTCCCACGTTGATGGGCTGGGGCGCCATTCCCGACGACCACCCGCTGATGGCGGGCATGTGCGGCCTGCAGACCAGCCACCGCTACGGCAACGCCAACATGCTGGCCAGTGACTTTGTGCTGGGCATTGGCAACCGCTGGGCCAACCGCCACACCGGTTCGCCAGAGGTGTACTGCAAGGGCCGCAAGTTCATCCACGTGGACATTGAGCCTACGCAGATTGGCCGTGTGTTCGCGCCGGACTACGGCATCGTGTCGGACGCGAAGGCCGCGCTGGAGCTGTTCGTGGAAGCCGCCAAGGCATTGCGCGCCGCCGGGCAACTGCCCGACCGCAGCGCCTGGGCCGCCGAATGCCTGGGCCGCAAGTCTTCCGTTGAATACCTGCGCAAGACGAACTTCGACACCGTGCCCATGAAACCGCAGCGTGTGTACCAGTGCATGAACAACGCCTTCGGCAAAGACGTGACCTACGTCTCCACCATCGGCCTGAGCCAGATCGCGGGCGCGCAGTTCCTGCACGTGTACGGCCCGCGCCGCTGGATCAACTGCGGGCAGGCTGGCCCGCTGGGCTGGACGGTGCCTGCCGCATTGGGTGTGCGCGCCGCCGACCCACAACGCAAGCTCGTGGCGCTGTCGGGTGACTACGACTTCCAGTTCATGATCGAAGAACTGGCCGTGGGTGCGCAGTTCAAGCTGCCCTACATCCACATGGTGGTGAACAACAGCTACCTGGGCTTGATCCGCCAGTCGCAACGCGGCTTCAGCATGGACTACTGCGTGCAGCTGGGCTTCGAGAACATCAACGCCCCCGCTGGCGACGCCGCCGCGCAGGGCTACGGCGTGGACCACGTGAAGGTGGTCGAGGGCCTGGGCTGCAAGGCCATCCGCGTGCACCGGCAGGAGGAGATTGCCCCCGCCATCCGCCAGGCCGAAGCCTGGATGGCCGAGTTCCAGGTGCCGGTGGTGATCGAGGTGATTCTGGAGCGTGTGACCAACATCGCCATGGGCACCGAGATCGACAACGTGACGGAGTTCGAGGAACTGGCCGCCAACAAGGCAGACGTGCCCACCGCCGTGGCGCTGCTGGACTGAACCGTTGCGACTTTGAGAACACAAGGAGACTGAACCATGCCCCGTTTTGCGGCCAACCTGACCATGCTTTTCACGGAACTGCCTTTCCTGGACCGCTTTGACGCTGCGGCGCGTGCGGGCTTCCAGGCGGTGGAATTCCTGTTCCCCTACGCCTTCGAGGCGAATGACATCAAGGCCCGGCTCGACGCCAACGGCTTGCAGCTGGTGCTGCACAACCTGCCCGCTGGTGACTGGGACGCGGGCGAGCGCGGCATTGCCTGCCACCCGGACCGCGTGGAGGAGTTCCGCGCGGGCGTGGAGCGTGCCATTGCCTACGCGCAGACGCTGGGGGTGAAGCAGCTCAACTGCCTGGTGGGCAAGGCCCCGGCCGGGGTGCCCGACAGCGTGCTGCGCGAGACCCTGGTGGCCAACCTGCGCCACGCCGCATCGCGCCTCAAGGCCGCCGGATTGCGCTTGCTGGTGGAGCCCATCAACAACTACGACATTCCCGGCTTCTACCTGAGCCGCACGCAACAGGCCCTGGACCTGCTGGACGAGGTGGGCGCCGACAACGCCTTTGTGCAGTACGACATCTACCACGCCCAGCGCACCGAAGGCGAACTGGCGGCCACGCTGCAAAAGCACCTGGCACGCATTGGCCACGTGCAACTGGCCGACAACCCGGGGCGCAACGAGCCGGGCACGGGCGAGATCAACTACGCCTTCCTGTTCCGCCACCTGGACCGCATTGGTTATGACGGCTGGGTGGGCTGCGAATACAAGCCCGCCAGCACCACCGAGGCTGGGCTGGGCTGGCTGAAGGCTCTGGCCTGAGCCCTTCCCTCGACATTGCACCAGCACATTCACAACAAGGAGAAACACATGACCACACAACCCCTGAAGATCGGTTTCATCGGCCTCGGCATCATGGGCACACCCATGGCGGGCCACCTCATGAAGGCGGGTCACCAGCTCTTCGTCTATACCCATGGCAAGGTGCCTGCCGAGATCGCCGAAAGCCCGGCCACCCAATGCCTGAACGCGCGTGGCGTGGCCGAGCGAGCCGACATCATCATCACCATGGTGCCCGACACGCCCGACGTGGCAGAGGCACTCTTCGGTGAAGAAGGCGTGGCCAAGGGGCTGACCCCGGGCAAGACGGTGGTGGACATGTCCTCCATCTCGCCGGTGGAGACCAAGGTGTTCGCACAGAAGATCGAGGCCCTGGGCTGCGACTACCTGGATGCGCCGGTGTCTGGTGGCGACGTGGGTGCGCGCAACGCCACGCTGTCCATCATGGTCGGCGGCAAGCCGGAGGTGTTTGAGCGCGTGAAGCCGGTGTTCGAGGTGATGGGCAAGAACATCACCCTGGTGGGCGGCAATGGCGACGGCCAGACCTGCAAGGTGGCCAACCAGATCGTGGTGGCGCTGACCATCAACGCCGTGGCCGAAGGCCTGCTGTTTGCAGCGCGCGCCGGGGCCGACGCCGCCAAGGTGCGCCAGGCGCTGATGGGCGGGCTGGCCACATCGCGCATTCTGGAGGTGCATGGCGAACGCATGATCAAGCGCACTTTCGACCCGGGCTTCCGCATTGCGCTGCACCAGAAGGACCTGAACCTGGCGCTGAGCGCGGCCAAGTCGCTCGGGCTGGCGCTGCCTGCCACGTCGAATGCCCAGCAGCTCTTCAGTGCCTGTGTGTCGCACGGCGGCTCGGCCTGGGACCATTCGGGTATCGTGCGTGCGTTGGAGAAACTCAACAACTTCGAGATCGGCCAGAGCGCTGGCTGACGCAACCCGCCCACCACCAAGAGCCCGACGATGACCCAGACCACCGCCACGCCCGCCCAATTGCTGCGCCGCATGTTCGATGCGGCGGTGGCATCTGCACAGCCTGCACTGTGCGTGCCGCCCCACCTGCCCAACCGTGCCGAGCTGGGCGCGGGGCGCCTGGTGGTGATTGGCGCGGGCAAGGCGTCTGCCGCCATGGCGCAGGCGGTGGAACAGCACTGGGACGGCCCGCTGAGCGGCCTGGTGGTGACGCGTTACGGCTACGCCGTGCCGTGCGAACGCATTGAAATTGTGGAGGCCGCGCACCCCGTGCCCGACGCCGCAGGCCTGCAAGCCGCGCAGCGCCTGCTGCAGGTGGTGCAGGGCCTGCGCGAAGACGACATCGTGCTGTGCCTGATTTCGGGCGGTGGCTCGGCCCTGCTGCCGCTGCCCATCGATGGCTTGACGCTGGAACACAAGCAGGCCGTCAACCGCGCGCTGCTGGCCAGCGGCGCCACCATCAGCGAGATGAACTGCGTGCGCCGCCACCTGTCCGCCATCAAGGGCGGGCGGCTGGCGGCGGCGTGCCACCCAGCACGTGTGGTCACGCTGCTGCTGTCTGACGTGCCGGGCGACAACCCCATCGACATCGCATCCGGCCCCACCGTGGCCGACCCCACCACCTGTGAGGACGCGCTGGCCATCGTGCGCCGTTACGGCATCGACCTGCCCGCGCCAGTGCGCGAGGTGCTGGAGAGCGGCCGTGGCGAGTCTGTGAAGCCTGGCGACCCGCGCCTGGCCCGGGCCGAAACGCGCATGGTGGCCACGCCGCAGATGGCGCTGGAAGCCGCTGCAGCCGTGGCCCGTGAGGCGGGATACCCCGCGCACATTCTGGGCGATGCGCTGGAAGGTGAGGCCCGTGACGTGGGCAAGGTGCTGGGCGGCATGGCCTTGCAGGTGGCCGGGCGCAACCAGCCTTTTGCCGCGCCCTGCGTGCTGCTGTCGGGCGGTGAAACCACCGTGACGGTGCGTGGGCAGGGCCGGGGCGGGCGCAACGTGGAGTGCCTGCTTTCAATGGCCATCACGGTGGGTGGGCACCCGCGCATTCACGCGCTGATGGGCGACACCGACGGCGTGGACGGGCTGGAGGAAATTGCGGGCGCGGTCGTTGGCCCCGACACGCTGGCGCGAGGCTGGGCGCAAGGCCTGCGCCCGCTGGACAGCCTGGCCAACAACGACGGCCATGGATTCTTCGAAGCGGTGGGCGCCTCTGTGGTGACCGGCCCGACCCTCACCAATGTCAACGATTTCCGGGCCATCGTCATCGAGGCGCCGGACCAAGGAAGCACATGACCCTGCGTCGAACGCGGCGAGCCAAGATCGTCGCCACCCTGGGGCCGGCCAGCGCCGACCGCGAGACCATCCGTGAACTCTTCTTGGCGGGCGTGGACGTGTTCCGGCTGAACTTCAGCCACGGCAGCCATGCCGACCACGCCGCGCGCTTTGCCATCCTGCGCGAACTGGAGGCCGAGACTGGCCGCCCCATCGGCATTCTGGCCGACCTGCAGGGGCCCAAGCTGCGCGTGGGCACCTTTGCCGACGGCCCGGTGCAACTGGTGCCGGGCGAGCCCTTTCGGCTCGACCTGGACCCCGCGCCCGGCAACGCGCAGCGGGTGAACCTGCCCCACCCCGAGATTTTTGCTGCCCTGGTGCCGGGCGCCGAACTGCTGCTGGACGACGGCAAGCTGCGCCTTGTGGTGCAGCGCTGCGATGCGAGCAGCGCCGACACCCTTGTGGCCGTGGGCGGGCGCCTGTCGGAACGCAAGGGCGTGAACGTGCCCGGTGTGGTGCTGCCGATCTCGGCGCTCACACCCAAGGACCGCCGCGACCTGGACGCCGCGCTCGAACTGGGCGCCGACTGGATCGCCTTGTCCTTCGTGCAGCGGCCCGAGGACGTGGCCGAGGCCCGTGCCCTCATCGGTGCACGTGCAGGCATTGTGGCCAAGCTGGAAAAGCCTTCAGCCATCGACCGGCTGGACGAGGTGGTAGCCGAGGCCGACGCCGTGATGGTGGCGCGCGGCGACCTGGGGGTGGAACTGCCCGCCGAGCGTGTGCCTGCCATCCAGAAGCGCATCGTGCGCGCCTGCCGCAAAGCGGGCAAGCCGGTGATCGTGGCCACGCAGATGCTGGAATCCATGATCGAAAGCCCGGTGCCCACGCGCGCCGAGGCGTCTGACGTGGCCACCGCCATCTACGACGGTGCCGATGCCGTGATGCTGTCTGCCGAGTCTGCGGCGGGCAAGCACCCGGTGGCGGCTGTGGCCATGATGAACCGCATCATCGAAGGCACCGAGTCCGACCCTTTGTACCGCCAGTTGATCGAGGCTTCGCACACGTCGCCCGTGCCGGGCGAGGCGGGTGTGGCCGACGCCGTGTGCTGCGCCATGCGCCGTGCGTCTGCCTTGCTGCGGGCGTCGGCCATTGTGTGCCACACCAGTTCTGGCCAGACCAGCCTGCGCGCCGCGCGCGAACGGCCCGACGCACCCGTGCTGAGCCTGACGCCCAGCCGTGCCGCTGCGCGCCGCCTGGCGCTGGCCTGGGGCGTGCATTCCGTGCACGTGCAGGGGGCTCAGGACGGCCGCGAGATGACCACGCAGGCCTGCAGCGTGGCCCGTGAAACCGGCTTTGCCCAGCCGGGGGAAACCATCGTGATGATCGCGGGCATGCCCTTTGGCGAGAGCGGCACCACCAACCTGATGCGCATCGCCACGGTATGACTCAGGCTGCTGGCTGCATCAACAGCCAGTAGCCGGGCAGCCACCCAGTAAACACACCTTGCGCCATGGCCGTCCAGGCCACGCGGCGCTTCCAGGGCTTTTGCAGCACCAGCTGCGCGAAGTAAAGCAACCACAGCACCGCCCACGCGGCCCAAGACGCTGCCTGCCACCAGCCCCAGGCGTCCTGGGCGCTCCAAAGCAGTTCGGTGGCCACAGCGCCCGCGGTGAGCGCCACGAAAAGGCTGAACCAGCCCAGGCCACGGCCATCGTTGCCGAGCAGGCGGTTCCATGCCACCCACAGGTAGGTGAACGAGAACAGCAGCGAGAGCGTGGCCTCGCGCACGGTGAGCAGGTTGGCCCCATCTCCAAACGCGTACTCGTGGGCCACCCGCAGGCTGAGCAGGCCGACCAGCAGGTTGATCACCAGAATCTCACGGTCGCCAATGCGCCCCAGCATCCAAAGGCCGTTGAGGATGAGCACGGCGCCCACATAAAACAGGACCAGTCCAGACAGCATGGCCGCTCAATTCGCAGGTGGCGCAGGCGCCTTGTCGCTCCAGAGCTGGCCGCCAGTGGACCAGTCGTGCCGCTCGATGTCGAAGAAGAGGATGTCCACCCCGTCGGGCGAACCGCCGAGCACGCGCACGCAGGCGTCGGTCAATGCTTTGGCCAGTTCGGCCTTTTGCTGCGGCGTGCGGCCTTTGAACAATTCCACGCGAAGGGTGGGCATGGCAGGTACTCCAGTAGAAACAAAGGGTGTCAACGGTCAAAGCCAGGCGAAAGCCGGTGGGCGCGGCGCAGCAGGGCGGGCCATTCCAGGTCGCCATCGCGTTCGCTGCCATCGCCCAGCCATTGCCGCAGCGTGCGTTCGGCCAGCTCCGGTGTGGCAATCAAAACGGGTGCCCCGGCGGCCATGGCACGCAGTTGGGCCTGTGCGGCCCGCTCCAGAATGTGCATCAGCATGAACGCTTCGGCCACAGTGCGGCCCACGGTGAGCACGCCATGGTTGTCCAGGATCAGGCCGTCCAGCGCGCCCAGGTTGGCCACCAGCCTGCGTTGCTCGTCTGCGCCCAAGGCAAGGCCTTCGTAGGGGTGGCGACCCAGGCGGCCGTGCAGGCGCATGGCCCACTGGGAGCAGGGCAGCAAGCCCTCTGGCCGCATGGACAGCGCCACGCCCCAGGGGCTGTGCAGGTGGATCACGCATTCCACCTCGGGGCGTGCTGCGTGCACCGCGCCGTGGATGGTGAAGCCCGTCGGGTTCACCGGTCGGCCGCTACCGTCCACGGCCCGGCCTTGCAGGTCCACCTTCACCAGGCTGGAGGCTGTCACCTCGTCAAACCCCAGGCCGAATTCGTTGATGAGGTACACCCCCGGCTCACCGGGCACGGCTGCCGAGAGGTGGGTGTAGATCGTGTCGTCCCAGCCCGCCATCGCGGCAAGCCGGAAAGCGGCGGCGAGGTCCTTGCGGACCTCGCCTTCAGTGCGTGGAGGGCGCATGGCCTGCCGGTCAGTGTGCCTCGGCGGTCTTGGCCGCTTCAATGGCGCCTTCGGTGTCCTCGCGGGCGCCGTTGAAGAACAGGTTCAGCACCACCGCCGACACTGCCGTCAGCAGAATGCCGCTTTCCAGCAGCGGGTGCAGGCCGTGGGCCATCTGCTGCGTCCAGCGCGGCGCCACCAGCGGGATCAGGCCGAAGCCGATGGACAGCGCCACGATGTACAGGTTGTTGCGGTTGCCCCGGTAGTCCACTGCAGCCAGGATGCGGATGCCCGTGGCGGCCACCATGCCGAACATCACCAGCCCGGCGCCGCCCAGCACGAAGGTGGGAATGGATTCCACGAAGGCCGCCATCTTGGGCAGCATGCCCAGCACGATCATGATGACGCCGCCCGCCACGCACACCCAGCGGCTGCGCACGCCGGTCACGCCCACCAGACCCACGTTCTGCGAGAAGCTGGTGTACGGGAAGGTGTTGAAAATGCCGCCAATGAGCGTGCCCAGGCCGTCGGTGCGCAGGCCTGCGGCCAGCTCCGGTTGGGTGATGCGCTTTTGCGTGATGTCGCTCAGCGCCAGGAACATGCCGGTCGATTCGATCATCACCACGATCATCACCAGCGTCATGGTCAGGATCATCACGATGTCGAACGTGGGCATGCCGAAGGCGAAGGGCGTGACCACGTCGAACCAGTGCGCCTTGCCCACCTTGTCGAAGTTCATCTTGCCCATGCCCACCGCAATCACACAGCCCACCACAATGCCCAGCAGCACCGAGATGTTGGCCACGAAGCCCCGCGTGTACTTCACCAGCAGCAGGATGAACACCAGCACCACCGCAGCAATGGCCAGGTTGTCCAGCGAGCCATAGGCCGGGTTGTCCACCATGGGAATGGGGCCGGGCAGCTTGGTCAGCTCGGCGCCCGACTGGGCGGCAGCGGCCTTGGCGCCGTCCACCATGGCCACCAGCTTGGGCACGTCCACGCTCTGGGCCATCGGGGGCGGGCCGCCCAGGGCCCAGCCCACGCCCACGCGCATCAGGCTGATGCCGATGATGGCGATGATGGTGCCGGTGACCACGGGCGGGAAGAACCGAAGCAGCTTGCTCACCATGGGGGCGATGATCATTGAGATGATGCCCGCACCGATGATCGCGCCGAAGATGGCGCGCGCCCCGTCCACGCCGGGCATGGCGTTGGCAAAGGCCACCATCGGCCCCACGGCCGCGAAGGTCACACCCATCATCACCGGCAGCTTGATGCCGAAGTAGCGCGTCACGCCGAAGCTCTGGATCAGCGTGACCAGGCCGCAGCAGAACAGGTCGGCGGAAATGAGCAGGGCAACCTGCTCGGGGCTCAGCTTGAGCGCGCGGCCGATGATGAGCGGCACGGCCACTGCGCCTGCGTACATCACCAGCACGTGTTGCAGGCCCAGCGCAGCCAGGCGGCCGGCGGGCAGTTTCTCATCCACGGGGTGGACTGTGGTCTCACTCATGGTTGTCTCCAGGGGGTTTTTTGTGGTTGAAGTGGTCCACCACAGGCGCAGCCCACCTCTTCGCCCTGATTTCTTTCGGGCGGGCTGCGCTTGGGTGGATGGGGGGAAACCGGGCGGTCAGTTGACCGTTGCTCCCTGATCGAACCAGCGTTTGATCAGGGCACGCTCGTCTTCGGTGATCTGCGTGGCGTTGTTCAGCGGCATCAGCTTGAGCACCGATGCCTGCTGGTAGACGGCCTGAGCGTGTTGCTTGATCAGCTCAGGGGTGTGCAGGGCAATGCCCTTGCTTTGCAGTGCCGCGTTGTGGCACATGCTGCAGCGTTGTTCGATGACGCCCTGCACCTGCGCAAAGGTGACGGGCTGGCTGGCAGCGGCCTTGGCTTCGGCGCTGGGGGCTGCGGGGGCCAGCCACACTGCCAGGCCCACCAGCACCAGGGTGCCCGCCACGGCATGTTCCCACGGCGTGCGCTGGCCCAGCACATGGGCCTTGTGGCGTGCCACGAAGCTGTGGCGGATGAGCGCGCCCGCCAGCATCAGCAGCACCAGCACCAGCCAGTTGTTGGGGCCCTGGTACAGCCAGCCGTAATGGTTGGACAGCATGGCAATCAGCACCGGCAGGGTGAAGTAGGTGTTGTGCACGCTGCGTTGCTTGCCGCGTTTGCCATGGATGGCGTCGGGCGTTTCACCGGCGCGCAGCGATGCCACCACCTTGCGCTGGCCGGGAATGATCCAGAAGAACACGTTGGCGCTCATGGCCGTGGCGATCATGGCGCCCACCAGCAGGAAGGCGGCACGGCCCGCAAACAGCTGGCACGCCAACCACGAGGCGAACACGATGAACACAAACACCAGCACGCCCACCACCAGGTCGCCGTTCTTGCGCTGCCCCAGGGTGCGGCAGATCACGTCGTAGATCAGCCAGAACGCCACCAGAAAGCCCAGCGCCGTGGAAATGGCCGCGGCGGGCGTCCAGTCGAACACACTCTTGTCGATGAGGAAGGTGCCCGCGTTGAACAGGTACAACGCCGTGAACAGGCCGAATCCGGTGAGCCAGGTGGAGTAGCTCTCCCAGTACGACCAGTGCAGGTTCTGGGGCAGCGGCAGCCACTTGGGCGCCACCATGTACTTGTTGGAGTGGTAGAAGCCGCCACCGTGCACGGCCCACATCTCACCGTCCACGCCCTTGGCCTTCAGGTCGCCATGGGTGGGTGGGGACAGGCTGTTGTCCAGCATGACGAAGTAGAACGACGCGCCGATCCAGGCGACAGCCGTGATGACGTGGACCCAGCGCAGCAGCAGGTTGGCCCAGTCCAGAAGGTATGCATCCATCGCATCCTCACCAATGATGTGAGCACAGCCGGGGGCTGTGCAAACACCTCACCACTGCGGGCTCTGTGAGGAGGAAACGTCGCAACCGGAGGGGCCTTTGCAAGGGCCCCAGGTGACCGGGCGCCGCGGCGACGTATATAAAGTGTATACAAACAGGCATACACTCGAATCAGGGGTTACCCTAGAGCTTAGCGGATTTCCTGCGCGGCCAGGGCGGTTTTCAGGAACCGCGGTAGGTCGAGTAGGCCCAGGGGCTGACCAGCAGGGGCACGTGGTAATGGCCGGCAGCGTCGGCAATGCCGAAGTCGATGGGCACCGTGTCGATGAAGGCCGGTTCGGGCAGCGCCACGCCGCGTGCGCGGAAGTACGCCGCCACCTCGAAGGTCAGGCGGTAGCGGCCAGTGGCCATGGTGCTGGCGTCAAGCAGCGGCCCGCCGTCGTTGCGGCCGTCGTGGTTGAGGGTGATGCTCTTGACCGTTTCCACGCCTTGGCTGGTGACGCGTTGCAGCGTCACTTTCATGCCAGCGGCGGGGCAGCCATTCATGGTGTCCAGAACGTGGGTGCTGAGGTGGCCCATGGTGTGATCTCCAGATAGGGTGGGAAGGGGCGGCACGCAAAAAGGTGCATGGTGTTTGCAGTGCCGTTTATTTTTGTATACACTTTAGCACACACTTTGAACACAACAAAGAGAGACATGGCCCGCAAACCTTCCCCTGCTCCGCAACTGGAAGCCAAGCCTGCACCCGCGCGCAAGCGGGCCAGCCGCGCGGCCCGTGGCGTGCCTGGTGACGAACCCGCTGGCGCCACCGAGCGCATCGTCGAATCGATCACACTGGCCATCGTCGAGCGTCGCCTCATGCCCGGCACCAAGCTGGCCGAGCAGAAGATCGCCGACATCTTCAAGGTTTCGCGCACCATCGTTCGCCAGGCGCTCAACCAGTTGAGCCGCAACCACCTGGTCACGCTGGAGCCCGCGCGCGGCGCGTTTGTTTCAACGCCCGGTGTGGACGAGGCGCGCCACGTGTTCGAGGTGCGCTCCATGCTGGAAGGCGCCATGGTGCGCCAGCTCTGCACAAGCATCACCGACGAACAGATAGCCGCCCTGCGCGCCCATCTGCGCGAGGAGCGCGAAGCCGTGGCCCGCACCGACGTGACCGGCCGCACGCGTCTGCTGGCCGATTTCCACGTGGTGCTGGCGCGCATGCTGGGCAACGAAGTGCTGGCCGAATTGCTCAGCGACCTGCTCGGGCGCTCGTCGCTCATTTCGCTGATGTACCAGTCGTCCCATTCGGCAGAACACTCCCAGCAGGAACACGTGCACATCGTCGATGCGCTGGAGCGGCGTGACGCCCGCACTGCAGTGCGCCTGATGGAGCACCACATCACCAACGTGGAGCGCAACCTGCGCTTCAACCCGCACACCTCAGACCTGGGCGCTGCACTACGCCCATGACCTTCAACCCCAACTCACAAGAGACAACACCCATGAGCAGCCCACAGCGTTACCCGCGTGACCTTTACGGCCACGGTCCCAACCCGCCGCACGCCCAATGGCCCGGCCGCGCCCGCGTGGCGGTGCAGTTCGTGCTCAACTACGAAGAAGGCGGCGAAAACAGCGTGCTGCATGGTGACGCAGGCAGCGAGCAATTCCTGTCCGAGATGTTCAACCCCCCGGCCTTTCCCGAGCGCCACCTGAGCATGGAAGGCATCTACGAATACGGTTCCCGCGTGGGCGTGTGGCGCATCCTGCGCGAGTTCGAAAAACGCGGCCTGCCGCTGACCGTGTTCGGCGTGGGCATGGCCATGCAGCGCTGCCCCGAGGTGAGCGCCGCCTTCAAGGAACTGGGTCACGAAATCGCCTGCCACGGCTGGCGCTGGATCCACTACCAGAACGTGGACGAAGCCACCGAACGCGAGCACATGCGGCTGGGCATGGAAGCCATTGAAAAGCTCATGGGCGAGCGCCCGCAGGGCTGGTACACCGGCCGCGACAGCCCCAACACCCGCCGCCTGGTGGCAGACTTCGGCGGCTTCGAGTACGACAGCGACTACTACGGCGACGACCTCCCCTTCTGGCTGCAGGTGAAAAAGACCGACGGCTCGCTCGCCCCGCACCTGGTGGTGCCCTACACGCTGGACTGCAACGACATGCGCTTCGCCCTGCCGCAGGGTTACAGCCACGGCGACGAATTCTTTGAATACCTGAAGGACGCCTTCGACGTGCACTACGCCGAAGGCGACGAGCGCCCAAGCATGATGAGCATCGGCATGCACTGCCGCCTGCTGGGCCGCCCAGGCCGCATGCGCGCGCTGCAGCGCTTCCTGGACCACATTGAAAAGCACGACCGCGTGTGGGTCACCCGCCGCGTCGACATTGCTCGCCACTGGAAGGCCACGCACCCCTTCAACCCCGCCACCGCCTTCGTGTGGGAGTGACCGACATGCCCTTGACGATAGAGCAACTCAACGCCGCCAGCACCGCCGAATTCACAGCGCTGCTGGACGGCACCTACGAACATTCGCCCTGGATTGCGGAGCTTGCCGCCGCGCAGCGACCCTTCGCCAGCCTGGCGCACCTCAAGCGCGCCATGATCGAGGTGGTGCGCGAAGCTGGAGTGGACGCGCAGCTCAGGCTGATCCGCGCCCACCCGGAACTGGCGGGCAAGGCCATGGTGTCCAAGACCCTGACGGCAGAGTCCACCAACGAGCAGGGCAAGGCCGGGCTCACCGAATGCACGCCCGAGGAGTTCGCGCGCATCCAGCAGCTCAACGCCGACTACAACGCCAAGTTCGACTTCCCCTTCATTCTGGCTGTGCGTGGCCCGCGTGGTTTGGGGCTGAACAAGGCCGAGATCATTGCCACCTTCGCGCGCCGCCTGGGCAACCACCCCGAGTTCGAGCGTTCCGAGGCGCTGCGCAACATCCACCGCATTGCCGAAATCCGCCTGAACGACAAGTTTGGCGTGGAGCCCTCCCTGGGCAACCTGGTGTGGGACTGGGCCGAGAAACTGGCCGAGCACACCGAGCCCGGTTACGCCGAACGCGGCGAGCTGACCGTGACCTACCTCACCGACGCGCACCGTGCCTGCGCCCAGCGCATTGCGCACTGGATGAAGGCCGACTGCGGCTTTGACGACGTCGAGATCGACGCCGTGGGCAACGTGGTGGGCATCTACCACGGCAGCGACGCCAGCGCAGCCAGGCTGCTCACAGGCAGCCACTACGACACCGTGCGCAACGGCGGCAAGTACGACGGGCGGCTGGGCATCTTCGTGCCCATGGCCTGCGTGCGTGAATTGTCCCGCCAGGGCAAGCGCCTGCCTTACGGCATCGAGGTGGTGGCTTTTGCCGAGGAAGAGGGCCAGCGCTACAAGGCCACCTTCCTGGGTTCGGGTGCGCTCACCGGCCATTTCGACGAAGCGTGGCTCGACCAGCTCGACGCCGACGGCATTTCCATGCGCGACGCCATGAAGCACGCGGGCCTGTGCATAGACGACATCCCCAAGCTGCAGCGCGACCCGGCCCGTTACCTGGGCTTCGTGGAAGTGCACATTGAACAGGGGCCGGTGCTCAACGGGCAGGACATCCCGCTGGGCATCGTTACCTCCATCAACGGCAGCGTGCGCTACGTGGGCGAAATTGTGGGCATGGCCAGCCA
>CAMLOF010000011.1 GCA_946481585.1 uncultured Macromonas sp.
CGCTGGACGGCACCTTTGTGAAGGTGGTGAGCTGGTACGACAACGAGTGGGGCTATTCCAACAAGTGCCTGGAAATGGCGCGCGTGGTGGGCAAGCACGCCGCCTGACGATAGATACCCGGCGGTTCAGGCCGCCGCGACCGGGGCCTGTGCCAGCGGCAAGGTGATGCGCACCACCAGCCCGTGCGGCTCGGGGTGGACGAGTTCCACCCCGCCATCGTGGCGCTCCACGATGTCGCGCACGATGGCCAGCCCCAGGCCGCAGCCCGAGCCCTCGTCGGTACCCCGAAAGAAGCGCTCGAACACCCGCTCCCGCGCCTGCACGTCAATGCCGGGGCCGTTGTCACCAACGCGCACCTCCGCCACGCCAGACTGCACCCGCAAACCCACCGTGACTTCGCTTTGAGCCCCGGCATAGCGCAGGGCGTTGTCAATCAGGTTGAAGACTGCTTCACGCAGCAACTCCGGCTTGCCCCGCACCCACACCGGCTGGCCAGCCTCGTCGTCCCAGCCTAGGTCGATATGCGCCTTGAGGGCGCGCGGCACAGACTCGGCCACCAGGCCCTGCAGCAGGGCGCGCAAGTCGAAGGGCGCGGCTTGCGACAAAGCCACCGCCTCAGGCGCCGCGCGTGCCAGGGTCAACAACTGCGAAACCAGATGCGCACTGCGCGTGGCGCTTTCATGCACGCGCAGCAGCCGCTGGCGAAGCTCGGGATCGGTGGCCTGCTGCAAGGCCAGTTCGGTCTGGCTCTTCAAACCTGCCAGGGGCGTGCGCAACTGGTGAGCAGCATCGCCAATGAAGCGTTTCTGCGCCTCCACATGTTCATGCGCCTCGGCCAGCAGGGTGTTGAGCGCCGTGGCCAGCGCACGCAGTTCGCGCGGAGCGGCGTCCAGTTGCAGCGGCGCCAAGTCGCTAGGTGCCCGCCCTTCCACCTGCTGGCGAAGACGCATCAGTGGCGACAAACCGGCCCGTATCCCCAGCCGCACGATCACCGTCATCAAAAGCACAAGTGTGGACATGGGCAGCAGCATGTCCACCAGAATGCGGCGCGCCAGGTGTTCCCGCGTGTTGTTGCTGCGGGCAATCTGGACCAGCATGGTCTGCGGGGGCGCGTTGGACTCCCCCTCCAGAGAAAGGTACAGCGCCACCACGCGCACGCGCTGCGTCTGACCTCCCCGCGCACCCGTGGGCATCTCTCCGTCGTAAAAGTAAGGCTGATCAAGCAGAGGCCCTGCCCGTGCGACGTCATCCGGCGGCGGCGGCAAGGTGCGGTTGCCCAGCACAAACTGCCCCGGTGGCGAACTCACCATGTAGTACTGTCGGTCCTCGGGGTCGGCCTCCAGCACGTCCTGCGCGGCACGCGGAAAATCGATCAACAAGCCGTTACCAATGGGCTTGAGCTGACGCGCCAACGAACGGCTGGACTGCAACAGGCCGTTGTCGATGGCCTGGTCCACATACCCTGCAGCTAGGTAGTAAGCCGCCACGCCACCCGCCAGCCACAACACCACCTGGGGCAGCAGCACCCACAGGAGCAACTGGCGCGAAAGGCTCAAGCCCCCGCTTTCGGGCGAGGCCTTTGCCGCTCGGCCAGGGGAGGACGCAGCAACCGTGCCCATCAGTTCTCTGCGGTTTCCAGTAGGTAGCCCAGGCCACGCACCGTGCGGATGGCAACACCTGAACCTTCCAGCTTGCGCCGCAGGCGGTGGATGTAGACCTCGATGGTGTTGCCGGGGCCGCTTTCGGCCCCCTCACCCACCCAGGCCTGCGCGATCTGCTCCTTGGTCACCACCTTGTCGCGCTGTTGCACCAGCAACTCCAGCAAGGTCCACTCTCGTCCGCTGAGCTCCAGCGGCACACCAGCCACGGCGGCACGGCGCCGGTCGCCGTCCAAATGCAGCCCAGCGCAGTCTGCCTCTACGGGCACGGGCTGGCGCCGCCGCAGCAATGCCTGCAGACGAGCCAGCAACTCAGGCAAGTCAAAGGGCTTGGTCACGTAGTCATCAGCCCCTGCCTGCAAGCCCGCCACCCGGTCGTCCAACGCGTCCCGCGCCGACAACAGCAACACCGGCAAGGCAGGCTGCGTCTGGCGCACATGCCGCAGCACACCAATGCCATCCATCATGGGCAAACCCACGTCGAGCACGGCAATGTCAAAAGCGTGGCGGTGCAGCAGGTAATCGGCCACCGCCCCGTTGGGTGCGTGCTCCACGGTGTAACCCGCCCCCTCCAATTGGAGCTTGAGCGCATCGGCCAGGATGGCATCGTCTTCGGCAAGCAGCAGTTTCATGCTTAAAGCTTAACGGATGTGACCTCATTAGTGCGGCATGCCAGGGCGAAGCGCATCAGGGTTTAACCTAGTGTTAATAAATTAAAGCTTAATTAATATTCCGGCCGTGGCACTGCCCAAGAGATGCAAAGGCACACGGCAGCCCATCAACCCGGCCACGAAGGCCAACTACAGGAGATTGACCGATCATGCGTACCCCCAATATGAAGCGTACCGTCTGGGCTGCAGCAGCCTTGTGTGCTGCCCTGTCGGCACAGGCGGGCGAAGTCGAAGTGCTGCACTGGTGGACCAGCGGCGGCGAGGCCAAGGCGGCAGCAGCGCTGAAGTCCCAGCTGCAAGGCCAGGGCCACACCTGGAAAGACTTTGCCGTGGCAGGCGGCGGTGGTGACAACGCCATGACCGTGCTCAAGTCCCGCGTGGTGTCGGGCAACGCACCTGCGGCTGCTCAGATCAAGGGCCCGTCCCTGCAGGAGTGGGCTGCCGAAGGCGTGCTGGCCAACATTGACGACGTGGCCAAGGCCGAGAAGTGGGACAGCCTGCTGCCCAAGGTCGTGAGCGACGTGATGAAGTACAAGGGCAACTACATCGCCGTGCCTGTGAACGTGCACCGCGTGAACTGGCTGTGGGCCAACCCTGAAGTGTTCAAGAAGGCCGGCGCCAAGGTGCCCACCAGCTGGGACGAGTTCTTCGTGGCCGCAGAGCAGTTGAAGAAAGCTGGCGTGATCCCCGTGGCCCACGGCGGCCAGAACTGGCAGGACTTCACCACGTTCGAGAGCGTGGCACTGGGTGTTGGCGGTGCCGACTTCTACAAGAAGGCCCTGGTGCAACTGGACCAGCCCACCCTCAAGGGCGCCACGATGACCAAGGTGCTGGAAACCTTCCGCAAGGTCAAGGGTTACACCGACAAGAACGCCCCTGGCCGCGACTGGAACCTGGCCACCGCCATGGTGATCAAGGGTGAAGCCGGCATGCAGCTGATGGGCGACTGGGCCAAGGGTGAATTCCTGGCCGCAGGCAAGGTGCCGGGCAAGGACTTCGTCTGTGCCGCCGCACCTGGCACCGCCAAGTCCTACACCTTCAACGTGGACTCGTTCGCCATGTTCAAGCTGAAGAACGAAGCCAACATCAAAGCCCAGAAAGACCTGGCAGCGGCCATCATGTCGCCCCAGTTCCAAGAGGTGTTCAACCTGAACAAGGGCTCCATCCCGGTTCGCCTGAACATGGACCTGGCCAAGTTTGACGACTGCGCCAAGCTCAGCGCCAAGGACTTCGTCGACACGGCCAAGAGCGGCTCGCTGGTTCCCTCTGCCGCACACGGCATGGCCATCCCGTCGGCTGCCGCAGGTGCCATCCAGGACGCTGTGAGCCAGTTCTGGAACGACGACAAGGTGACCGTGCAGGCCGCCCAGGAGCGCATCGCCAAAGCTGCGATGACCAAGTAACCCAGCGGTTTCACCGCTGCTGTCAGGCCCGCTCCTACCCCCCGGGGGGCGGGCCCCTGTTTTCCCCGACCGGAGCAGCCCATGTCTGCCTCTTCCTCCCGGGCCGCCGCTTGGCTGCCCAAGCTGGTGGTCGCCCCCAGCTTCCTGCTTTCGCTGCTGTTCATCTATGGCCTGATGGCCTGGAACGGCTACCTGTCACTCTCGGCTTCGCGCCTGCTGCCCAACTACGAATTCGTCGGGTTGACGCAGTATGAGTCCCTGTTCGGCAACGACCGCTTCCACGTCGCGCTGACCAACCTTGGCATCTTCGGCGTGCTGTTCATTGGCGGTGCCATGGCCGTGGGCGTGCTGCTGGCCATCCTGCTGGACCAGAAGGTCCGCGGTGAGGGTGTGCTTCGCACCATCTACCTCTACCCCATGGCGATCTCGTTCATCGTCACCGGCACCGCCTGGAAATGGATGCTCAACCCCGGCCTGGGCCTGGAGCACCTGATGCGGCAATGGGGCTTCGAGAACTTCTCCTTCGGCTGGCTGGTGGACCCGGACATGGCCATCTACTGCATCGTCATCGCGGGCGTTTGGCAAAGCGCAGGCTTCGTGATGGCGCTGTTCCTGGCCGCGCTGCGCGGCATCGACGACTCCATCATCAAGGCGGCCCAGGTGGACGGTGCCAGCCTGCCGCGCATCTACTGGAGCATCATCCTGCCCAGCCTGCGCCCGGTGTTCTTCAGCACGCTGATGGTGGTCAGCCACCTGGCCATCAAGAGCTTCGACCTGGTGATGGCATTGACCGCAGGCGGCCCCGGCTACGCCACCGACCTGCCCGCCACCTTCATGTATGCCCACGCGTTCACACGCGGCCAGATCGGCCTGGGTGCAGCCAGCGCCACCATCATGCTGGCCACCGTCGCCGCCATCGTGGTGCCCTACCTCTACTCTGAACTGAGGACCAAGCGATGAACCGCCTGACCTACCACCGCCTCATCCTCTGGGGCCTGCTGCTGATCTTTGCGCTTTGGTTCCTGGCACCGCTGTACGTGATGCTGGTGACGTCGCTCAAGGACGCCGACCAGATCCGCACCGGCAACCTGCTGAGCCTGCCCTCCGCCCCCACCATGGAAGCCTGGGGCAAGGCCTGGGGAACCGCCTGCACGGGCGTGCAGTGCGAAGGCCTGCGCCCCTTCTTCTGGAACTCCGTGGCCATGGTCGTGCCCGCGGTGCTGGTGTCCACGCTGCTGGGCTCCATCAACGGCTACGTTCTGAGCAAGTGGAAGTTCAAGGGCAGCGACACGCTGTTCGCCTTCATGCTGTTCGGCGTGTTCATGCCCATGCAGGTGGTGCTGCTGCCCATGAGCCAGATTCTGGGCTGGCTGGGCATCGCCAGTTCCATCTGGGGGTTGATCCTGGTGCACGTGGTCGCTGGCATTCCATCCACCACACTGTTCTTCCGCAACTACTACGTGGGCCTGCCCGACGAGCTCATCAAGGCGGCACAGCTGGACGGCGCCACCTTCTGGCAGATCTTCCGCCGCATCGTGCTGCCGCTGTCCACACCCATCATGGTGGTCACGCTGATCTGGCAGTTCACCAACATCTGGAACGACTTCCTCTACGGCGTGGTGTTCTCGGGGGCTGACAGCAAGCCCATCACCGTGGGCCTGAACAACCTGGCCAACACCAGCAGCACCGTCAAGGAATACAACGTGGACATGGCAGCGGCCCTCATCGCCGCGCTGCCCACGCTCTTCGTCTACATCGTCGCAGGCAAGTTTTTCGTGCGCGGCCTCACCGCCGGCGCCGTGAAGGGATAAATCATGGGTGCGCTCACCATCAAGCAGATCCACAAGACGTTCAACAACACCACCCACATCCTCAAGGGCATCGACCTGGACATTGAGGCGGGCGAGTTCCTCATCCTGGTCGGCCCCTCGGGCTGCGGCAAGTCCACGCTGCTCAACATGATTGCCGGGCTGGACGAACCCACCTCGGGCAGCATCTGGATAGGCGACCGCGACGTGACCCGCCTTCCCAGCAAGGACCGCGACATTGCCATGGTGTTCCAGAGCTACGCGCTCTACCCCAACATGACGGTGGCACAGAACATCGCCTTCGGCCTGGAGATCCGCAAGGTGCCCAAGGCCGAGCGCGAAGCCGCCGTGCAGCGCGTGGCGCAGATGCTGCAGATCGGCCATCTGCTGGACCGCAAGCCCGGCCAGCTCTCCGGCGGCCAGCGCCAGCGCGTGGCCATGGGCCGGGCCCTGGCGCGCGACCCAAAGCTCTTCCTGTTTGACGAGCCGCTGTCCAACCTCGACGCCAAGCTGCGCGTGGAAATGCGTGCCGAGATCAAGCAACTGCACCAGCGCACCCGCACCACCACCGTGTACGTGACGCACGACCAGGTGGAGGCCATGACGCTGGGCGACCGCATCGCCGTCATGAAAGACGGCCAGGTACAACAGTTCGGCACCCCGCACGACATCTACAGCCGCCCGGCCAACCGCTTCGTGGCAGAGTTCATCGGCTCGCCAGCCATGAACATGGTGGAAGCTCAGCGCACGGGTGACGGCCTGCTGGCCCATGGTGTGGCGCTGGCCTTGACCGAAGCGCAAGCTGCGGGTGTGCGTGCCCACGCAAATACCGAGATCACCTACGGTCTGCGGCCTGAAAGTCTGTCGTTTGCCGCCAGCGGCCTGCCCGGCACCTTGACCATGATCGAGCCCACCGGCCCCGAGACCTACGCCACCGTGGACACCGCCGTGGGCCACCTCACAGCGCGCGTTCCCGGCTTGCTGCACGCGCACGTGGGTGACAAGGTGCATCTGCACTGGAACCCAGAGGACGCCCACCTGTTTGATCGCGCCGGTGGCGCCCGACTGGCGGTCTGACCCCATGAATGCGCGCAAATCGATTGGCGTTGGTGTGGTGGGCTGGGGTTTTGCAAGCACCACTTTTCACGCACCACTCATCCAGGCCACGCCTGGCTTGCAACTGGTGGCTGTTTCCAGCAGCCGTGCTGACGAGCTGGCCCAAACCAGCCCGTCCTTCGCCGTGGAGCCAACGCCTGAAGCTCTTTTTGCGCGCAGTGATATTGATCTCGTTGTCATCCCCACGCCGAACGACACACACCACCCGCTGGCGGCCCAGGCGCTTGCCGCAGGCAAGCACGTGGTGGTGGACAAGCCTTTCACGCTCTCAGTGGATGAGGCAGACGACCTGATCGCCCGAGCGCAGCAGGCAGACCGTTTGCTGTCGGTGTTCCACAACCGCCGCTGGGACGGCGACTTCATGGGCTTGCAGGACATCCTCAACAGCGGCGTGCTGGGCCGAGTCACCCATTTCGAATCGCATTTCGACCGTTACCGCCCCCAGGTACGCCAGCGTTGGCGGGAGTCGGCCAGCCAGGGTGGAGGCCTGTGGTACGACCTGGGCCCGCACCTGCTGGACCAGACCGTGCAGCTTTTCGGGCAACCGAAAGCCTTGTGGCTGGACACCCAGGTGCAACGCGATGGCGCCGTGGCGGACGACTGGTTCCACTGCGTGTTGCGCTACCCGGCGCTGCGCGTGGTGCTGCACGCCAGCGCCTTGACGGCCAGCGTGGCGCCACGCTTTGTGGTGCATGGCACTGCCGGCAGCTACACCAAGCACGGCCTGGACACCCAGGAAGATGCACTCAAGGCTGGCCGCATCCCTGGTGACAACGCTTGGGGATCAGACCCCTTGCCGGGCACACTGGTTCTGCAAATGGGAGAGCAATTGGTTCACAGCCCAGGCCCTTCGGTACCAGGCAACTACTTGCGGTACTACGCCGGCATCCGCGACGCACTGCGCCACAAGGCTCCACCGCCTGTGACTGCGGTGGAGGCCCGCAACGTGATGCGCCTCATCGAACTTGGTCTCCAGAGCAAACAATCGGGTAACTGGGCGGCGCTGGACTGAGGCAAAAAAATGCCACCCGGGATGCGGGTGGCATGAAGTCCATCAGGACGTCGTTGGGAACCTCTTTTTACCTGTACCGCCAGCCTTGTTGTTGTTGGCGCTGGCGGCTTTCCTGTAGGGATTCACACGCTGCTGTTGCTTGTAGTGGTCTTCGTGCGTGACAGCCGATGCATGAATTGTGCATGCCGATTCACGGCTTGAACATCCCCTGTTTAGGGGAGGCTGGCCACTTATTTTGATAAAAACACCACGAAACGAGCGCCGCCGCCAGGGTTGTCCTCACAACGAGCATCCCCGCCGTGGCGCCGGGCAATGGCACGAACCAGGGATAAGCCCAAGCCCACGCCACCTTCGCGCTCGCTGGCGCCAGGCAAACGGTAGAAGGGCTCGAAGATGCGTTCGCGCTGCGCGCTGGGCACGCCAGGGCCTCTGTCACTCACCACCAATTCCACGCCACCGGCAGCGTTGCGCACGCCCAGGTGAACGCTGCCCGGGGCAATTCCGGCCCCACCGTAGCGGCGTGCATTCTCCAGCAGGTTTCGCATCAGGCGACGCAGGAGCTTGCCGTGCCCTTGGACCGTGGGTACCTCTTCACCCTCGGGCAGGTCCAGCGTAGCCCCGGTACGCGCACACTCCTCGGCAGCCAACCCCACCAGGTCAACCTCTTCTGGCGCCCCCAACGAGGCGGAAGGGTCTGCCAGATCCAGCCGACTGGCCAGCAGAATCTCGCCAATCAACTCGTCCAGTTCCGCAACGTTACGCTCTATCTCCTTGCGCTGCGCTGCGTTGGCGGGGGTGTGCTCCATCAGTTCCAGCCCCATGCGAATGCGCGCCAGTGGCGAACGCAACTCGTGGGACGCATTGGCCAACAGCGATTTGTGCGCCGCCACCAGCGACTGCACCCGCTGCGCGGCGGCGTTGAAACGCTCCGCCAGAAAGGCCACTTCGTCGCGCCCCTGCACCGGCAGGCGCACGGAGAGATCACCATCCCCCCAACGCTCCACGCCGCGCTGCAGCGTTTCCAGCCGCTGCGTCAGGCGCCGCACGATGGGGTAGGCACCCAGCGCCACCGCCAACGCCACCACGGCCAGCAGACCAATGAAGCCCCCCAGGGTCTGGAAGGCCCAGGGCTGGGGCTCGCCGCGCATGCCCGGTGGCCGTGGCGGGCGCGGCAACTGAATGAGGATCGTCTGCCCGTCGCGCAACGTCACCTGGAACTCTGGCACCTGCCCCGGTAACCGCACGGCAGGCGCCTGGCCCAGCAACTCGCCTTGAGCGTTGCGCACAATCACCTCGCGCCCCGGCCGCTGCGAACGCTCCTGTTCCCACTGCCGGTGCCACAACCAGCCCAGCAGCAGGGTGAGCACCGTGATGGCGGCCACCACCGCCAGCCAGATACGCAGGTACAGGTGCTGGTGCAAACGGGGGCGCCATGTGTCGGTCGTCATGGCTCAGTCCTGCTGTTTGGCGAAGACGTAACCCACACCCCGCACCGTGAGGATGCGGCGCGGGTTCTTGCTGTCTGCCTCGATCGCGTTGCGTATGCGGCCAATGTGCACGTCAATCGACCGATCAAAGGCTTCGAGCTCGCGGCCGCGCACGGCCTCCATGATCTGGTCACGCGTCAGTACGCGGCCCGCGCGCTCGGCCAGTGCCACCAGCAGGTCGAACTGGTAGGAAGTGAGATCGGCCCCCTGGCCAGCCACCGCCACGGTACGGGCGTCGCGGTCAATTTCCAGCGAGCCGAAGCGCAGCACCGGCTGCGTGGCAGCAAGTTGAGTTGGCACCTCGCCACGGCGGCGCAGCACCGCGCGGATGCGCGCCAGCAACTCGCGCGGCTCGAAGGGTTTGGGCAGGTAGTCGTCGGCGCCCATCTCCAGGCCGATGATGCGGTCCATCGGGTCGCCCTTGGCCGTGAGCATCAGCAGGGGCAACCGTGCAGCTTCGCCGGGCAGCGCGCGCAGGCGACGGCAAACCTCCAGGCCGTCCATGTCGGGCAGCATCAGGTCCAGTATCACCAGGTCGGGCAGGTGCTGCTGCACCGCCTCCAGCCCCAGCCCCCCCTCGCCTGCGTGGGCAAATTCATACCCCGACTTCTGCAGGTACTCCCCCACCATGGCCGCCAGACGCACGTCGTCTTCGATCATCAAGATGTGGGGTGTCGTCATTGCATGTTTCCTCGGTATGGGAATGATGCCCAGGCCAGGTCAAGCCGGTTTGTGCCGCCTGTAAAGTTCGGTGAAGTTCACTTGCGGGCCTTGACGGGCTCTGCAATCTCCAGGCGCCGACGCGCCAGCCAGACCAGCACCATCACCGGCAGCCCCACAAAAGTGGTGAACCAGAAAAACCCCGGGTAGCCCATGGCATCCACCATTCCGCCGGAGTAGCCCCCCAGCGTCTTGGGCAGCAAGGTCATCAGCGAGCTGAAAATGGCGTACTGCACCGCCGTGAACGACACGTTGGTCAGGCTGGACAGGAAGGCCACGAAGGCCGCGCTGGAAAACCCGGCGGCCAGGTTGTCAGCTGCCACCACGGTGTACATCAGCGGTACGTCGTGCCCGGCGTGGGCCAGTGCCACAAAGCCCAAGTTGGTCAGCGCCGCCAGCACCGCCCCCCACATCAAAGAACGCATCACCCCGATGCGCGTGGCCAGGATGCCGCCCGCGAACCCGCCAACGATGCTCACCACCACGCCAAAGGTTTTCACCGCATAGGCGATCTCGGGCTTGGAAAAACCCATGTCCTGGTAGAACACGTTGGAGATGACGCCCAGCACGATGTCAGAAATGCGGTACAGGCCAATGAGCGCCAGCACCAGCCACGCCGTGCTGGTGCCATAGCGGCGGAAGAAGTCCAGCACCGGCTCGACCCACGTGACGCGTGCCTGTGCCCTGCTGGCCACGCCCAGGCGAACGAGCAACCAGCCCATGCCAAAAGCCATGGACAAGCCTGCCGCCAGACGCACCGCTTCCAGCAGCAGGCTGACCACCGGTGCGGCCCCCTCCTGCCAGGGCGCCAGCACCAACCCAGCGTGGTAGAAGACCAAAACGAAGGCGCCCACGCTGGCCAGGAACACCAGCAGCAGGCGCAGGTGTTCACCCGAGGGGTGCGCCCCGCTGGCGCTGGGCTGCACCGCGGCAGACCGCTGCGGCTCGGGCGTGATGAGCGTGGTGAGGATGCCCACCGCCATCACACCCGCCATGCTCAGGTAAGTCCACTGCCAGGCCTCGTACCGGTAGCTGCCTTTCGCAGAGCCCCACCACGCCGCCAGAAACAATGCCCCCGCTCCGGCAACGATCATGCCCACCCGGTAGCCAGCGATATAGGCCGACGAGAGCAGTCCCTGCTGCTCGGGCCGGGCGATTTCGATACGGTAGGCGTCAATGACGATGTCTTGCGTAGCGGATGTGAAGCCCAGCAACACAGCAAAGAGCGCCATGGACGTGAGCGTGTTCCCGCCGCTGGCGGGGTCAGTCATGGCCATGCCAGTGATGGCCAGCACCACGCCGCTTTGCGCCAGCAGCAGCCACGAGCGCCTACGGCCAAGCAAGCGGGTCAGCAGGGGCAGGGGCAGCCTGTCCACCAACGGCGCCCAGATGAACTTGAACGAGTAGCCCAACGCCGCCCAACTGAAGAAGGTAACCGCCTTGCGCTCCACCCCAGCTTCGCTCAACCAAAGCGAAAGGGACGAAAAAATCAGCAGGATGGGCAGGCCCGCCGCAAAGCCCAGGCAGAGCATGCTGAGCACCCGCCAGTCCCACAAAGCGGCCAGACTGTCGCGCCAGCCACGCGCCGGGGGAACGTCGGCCACGGCTGGCGCCTTGGCAGCCACAGCTTGCAAAGATGATGTCATGGCCCGATTTTGCCTATCATTGAGGCATGTGCTGGCTTTGTGATGCGAAATTGGCGTTGAACGCCACCGAAACACCGTCTGACGGCGACAGCCACCGCTGGTCGTCGAGGCGAGGATTCCTGTTGGCCGCTGCGGCTGGCGCTGGCGGGCTGCTGCCCGCTGCTGCCCCCGCCCAGGTGGAAGTGGGCAGCGCTTCTGCGATGCGCAACCTGGTGCCCGCGCAGCAGCTGGAGCGCGCAGCCACCCAGCAGTACCACGAAATGCTGGCCGAGGCCCGCGCCCAGCGCGCCCTGGCCCCTGACAACCACCCGCAGCTGCGACGGCTGCGCGCCATCGCGCAGCGGCTCATCCCGCATGCCGCCCCGTGGAACGAGCGTTCACGCGGGTGGCAGTGGGAGGTCAACCTGATCGGCAGCTCTGAAATCAACGCCTTTTGCATGCCGGGCGGAAAGATCGCCTTCTACACAGGCATCCTCGACAAGCTGCAGTTGAGCGATGACGAGTCCGCCATGATCATGGGCCACGAGATGGCCCACGCGCTGCGTGAACACGCCCGTGAGCGGCTGGCCAAGACGCAGGCCACGAGCATCGGCCTGTCGCTGGGTGCGCAGTTGCTGGGGCTGGGCGACCTGGGCAACGTGGCAGCCAACCTGGGCACACAGTTGTTGAGTCTGAAATTCAGCCGTGAAGACGAAACCGAGGCTGACCTGGTGGGCTTGGAGCTGGCAGCACGCGCCGCCTTCCGGCCCCAGGCCAGCGTGAGCCTGTGGGAAAAGATGACAGCACAGGGCGGCGGCAACGGCCCGGCCTTCCTCTCGACCCACCCCAGTGGCCCCAACCGCATACGCGAACTGCAGGCCAACCTGCCCAAGGTGCAGAACCTGTACGACCAGGCCCGCCGCTGAGCCGGGAACACCATGCCTGACGCCCCACCCACACTTTCTGCCATGTTGACATGGGCGGACAGTGTGCCGGTATGGTGGCTGCTGCTGCCCGTGGTGCTGGCAGCAGGCACGCTGACCTTCTTCGTTCAACGCGTGAATGTGCGCCTGCGCGAAAGCGCGCGGCTGAGCAAGGCCGCTGAACAGCGCGAGAAGTTCCGCAGCCATGTGCTGGAGCTGCTGGCGCATGAACAGCCGCTGCCCACGGTACTCGACGCCATCGTGCGCGGCGTGGAGCTTAGCAACCCAGGCATGCTCTGCACCATCCTGCTGCTGGACGAGTCGACGCAAACCTTCCGCGCAGGCGCCGCACCCAGCGTGCCCGAGTTCTACAGCCGCGCCATCGAAACCGTCACCATCGGCCCTGGCGTGGGCTCGTGCGGCACCGCGGCCTACACCGGTCAGCGCGTGGTGGTTGAAGACATCCAGACCCACCCCTACTGGACGCCATTCCGCGACCTGGCGCGCCAGGCGGACTTGCGCGCCTGCTGGTCCGAACCCATACGCTCTGGTGCGGGGCAGGTGTTGGGTACATTTGCCATTTACCACCGTGTACCGCAAAGCCCTGGCGCAGAAGATATCCAGCTCATCGAACAAAGCGCCCAGCTCGCCGCCATTGCGATTGAGCGGGCCCGGTCCCAGGAAGCCCTCCGGCTGAGTGAAGCACGCCACCGGCTGCTGGCGGACAACGCGTCTGACGTCATCTGGACCATGGACCTGGACGGCCGCTTCACCTACGTCAGCCCGTCTGTGGAAAGGCTGCGTGGCTACACACCAGCAGAGGTCGTTGGGCAGCCGCTGGAACAGTCATTGACACCCGAGTCAGCCCGGGCCGCACGCGAAGGCCTGCAACGCATCGTTCAAGCCCTCAATTCGGGCAAACCCGTTGGGCAGATCCCCCCGATGGAGCTTGAGCACCCCAGCAAGCACGGCGGATCGGTATGGACCGAGGCGACGATATCTGTCATGCACGACGGCGATGGCCGTTTCGTAGGTGTGCTGGGCGTGACGCGCGACATATCCGAAAGACGGCAGGCACAGCAGCGCATGGCCTACCTGGCGCAGCACGATCCGCTCACCGGGCTACCCAACCGCACGCTGCTGGACGATCGCATCCGTCAAGCGCTGGGGCGCGCCCGTCGTGAAGGTACCCAGGTGGCTCTGATGTTCCTGGACCTGGACCATTTCAAACCCATCAACGACCTGCATGGGCACGCCGTGGGAGATGTTGTCCTGCAACAGGCCGCCCGCCGCATCAGTGACTGCCTGCGCGCAACCGACACCGTGGCTCGCATCGGCGGCGACGAGTTCGTGGTGCTGTTGACGGTGGTTGATCAAGCCAGCGCGGCGATGGCCGTGGCCGAGAAAATACGCGAGGCACTGGCCCAGCCATTCGAGATCCAGGGCCTGTTCCACGAGGTTTCCTGCAGCATTGGCATTGCGCTGTACCCCGAACACGGGCCGGGTGCCTTGGACTTGTCACGCCACGCCGACGCTGCCATGTACCAGGCCAAGGCACGCGGACGCAACCAGGTGATGCTCTACGAACGGCCGCTTGCCACGGGCACCGATCAGGTGCCGCGCACGTAGGGGTTGCTGCGGCGCTCGCGCCCGAAGGTGCTTTCCGGGCCGTGGCCGGGGATGAACACCGTCTCGTCACCCATGGGCCACAGGCGCTGGGTGATGCTGTCGATCAACTGCTCGTGGTTGCCCTGCGGGAAATCGGTACGGCCGATGCTGCCTGCAAAAAGCACGTCGCCCACGAAGGCGCGCTGAGCCTCGGGAGAATGGAACACCACGTGACCAGGGGTGTGCCCTGGGCAATGCCGCACGTTCAGGGTGCAGTGGCCGACCTTCACGGTGTCACCGTCGTTCAGCCAGCGCGTGGGCGTGAAGTGCCCCGCGGGTGGAAAGCCGAACATGACGCTTTGGTGCGGCAGGCCGTCTATCCAGAACTGGTCGCCGGGGTGCGGGCCGATGATGGGAAGATCGAGCCGTCGCGCCAGTTCGGCGGTGCCGCCCGCGTGGTCGATGTGCGCGTGCGTCAGCCAGATCTGCCCCAGCTTGAGCCCCAGGCGCTGCGCCTCGGCCAGCACGTGGTCCAGATCGCCGCCGGGATCGATGACGGCGGCCTCCATGGTCTCGTCGCACCAGACGAGGGAGCAGTTCTGCTGGAAGGGCGTGACGGGTACGGTCTGGTATCGGAACATGGCCGCGATTGTAGGAGGCTGCCCCTACGTGCTCACAAGTTGGTGGCGGCAATCACCTCGGACAGATCGGTCAACCCCGCCACCACCTTGTCGATGCCGTCCTGCCGCAGCGTCTTCATTCCCGCCTTCAACGCAGACAAGCGGATTTCACCAGCCGAAGACCGATGACGCACATGGTGGCGGATCTCGTCGTCGTTAAGCATCAGTTCGTAAATGCCCAGGCGTCCCTTCAGGCCCCGGCCCTCGCATGCTTCGCATCCTTTCTTGATGAAGGTACGCAGGTAGCGGCCGCCATGTTCGTCGTCAACCCCGAAGGTTTCCTTCCAACGCTCGATCTGCGAAGCAATGTCGCGTTCGTCGTAATGCTGCACGCCGTCCAGGTACTGCGTGGCCAGCGCCTGCAGTTCGTCGTCGGTGGCGAGGCGCGACTGCACGCATTTCTTGCACAGGCGGCGCACCAGGCGCTGGGCCAAAATCGCCAGCAGCGAGTCCGAAAAATTGAACGGGTCGATGCCTATCTCCAACAGCCGCGTGATGCTCTCAGGCGCACTGTTGGTGTGCAGCGTAGATAGCACCAGGTGCCCGGTGAGCGACGCCTCCACGGCGATGCGCGCGGTCTCCTCGTCACGCATCTCGCCGATCATGATGACGTCGGGGTCCGCGCGCAGGAAGGTGCGCATGGCTGCTGCGAAGGTCCAGCCGATGCGCGGGTTCATCTGCACCTGGCGCAAGCCCTCCTGGGTGATTTCGATGGGGTCTTCGGCCGTCCAGATCTTGCGGCTGTCGGTGTTGATGTCGGAAATGAGCGAATGCAGCGTGGTGGTCTTGCCGCTGCCGGTGGGGCCGCACACCAAAATGAGCCCATAAGGCTTGAGCGCCATGCGACGCAGATCGGCCAGATTGGACGGGCTCAGGCCAATGCTGTCCATGGGCATGGGTTTGGAGCCCGCCAGCAGGCGCAGCACCACGTCTTCCAGACCGCCCGTGGTGGGTACGGTCACCACGCGCAATTCCGTCTTGGTGCCGCCAAAACGCGCGAAGTCGATCTTGCCGTCCTGCGGCTTGCGGTGCTCGGAAATGTCCATGCCCGCCATGATCTTGATGCGTGCCACCAGCGCGTAACGAAAACGCGACTCCACCTCCAGGTAGCGCACCAGTTCACCATCCAGCCGGAAGCGCACCTTCACCTTTTTGGGCGACGGCTCGGTCTCGATGTGAATGTCCGACGCCTTCTGCGCTATGGCCTCTTCGATGAGTGAGTTGATGAGCCGCACCAGCGTGTTGTCGGACTCGCTGACCACATCGGCCTCGGGCTCGTTGCTCACGTCGCTGGCGGTCTGCAGGTCCAGCGCCAGATCGCGGGCAGCGGCGTGGTTGTCGGCCTTGCGCTTGGCCGCCACCTCTGCTGGCGGCTGGCGCTCGTAGGCACGCGCTATGGCGGGTGCCAGCGTGCCCGGCGCGGCCAGCACGGGCACGATGCGCCGCTGCGTCATGAAGCGAAGTTCGTCCAGCAGGCGTTTGTCCAGCGGGTCGGCCATCAGCACCACCAGCAGGTCTTCATGCTGCATCAGGGGCAGCACCGCCTCGCGTTCCGCCACGTGGTGCGGCACCATGGCCACGGCCTCGGGGTCGAACACAAACTGCCCCGGGTCCAGCACGCGGTTGCCCAGCCAGCCCGCAATCACGTGCCGCAACTGCGGCTCGGTGAGCATGCCCTTGTCCACCATCTGCTGGCCCAGCTGGCGGTAGATGCCAATCTTGCGTTCCTCGAACTGCGCCAGCAGCGCTGCCTTGAGCTGTTCGTTGGAAATGACGCCGCTCTTGACCAGAGCCTCGCCCAGGTGCCGCGCGCCATGGGCTGTGGATTGGGGGTTTTGCAGCAGCGCCCACAACTGATCGGGTGTGCGCGGCTGCGGGTAATGGCTGGCGGGCGGTGCGGTGGCGGTATCGGTCACGGCGGGTGTGTTGGTCAAATGGTTACGCCTGCATTGTGCCCGGCACCACCCCGTGCGCGCAAATACCCCGGGCAGGACACTCGGCTACCAGAGTGCTAAGCTGCCAGCCCGCCCTTGCGCCGCTGCAATAACGATGAAACTTCACGCCCGACGACTGGCCCTGCTGGCCCTGGTGCTGCTGCTTGCCTCGGCGTTCCTGGCCTTCGACCTGCAACAGTACCTGTCCCTGGAGGGGCTGCGCGCCGGGCTGGACCGTTTTGCCGCCTGGCGCCAACAGGCCCCCTGGGGCACGGCGGCCGCCTACCTGCTGTTCTACGTGCTGGTCACCGCCCTTTCCCTGCCTGGTGCGGCGGTACTCACGTTGGCCGGCGGCGCGCTCTTCGGTCTGTGGCAGGGGCTGTTGCTCGTGTCTTTCGCGTCCACCATCGGTGCAACGCTGGCCTTCTGGGTGGCGCGTTACCTTCTGCGCGACTGGGTGCAGGCGCGCTTCGCCACCCGGCTGCGCGCCATCAACGAAGGCGTTGAGCGAGACGGCGCCTTCTACCTGTTCGCGCTGCGGCTGGTGCCGGTGTTTCCCTTCTTCCTCATCAACCTGCTCATGGGCCTGACGCCCATGCGCACGCTCACCTTCTACGGTGTGAGCCAGCTGGGCATGCTGGCGGGCACGGCGGTGTACGTCAACGCAGGCACGCAGTTGGCCAACATCAACAGCGTGGGCGATATCGCCTCCCCCGGTTTGTTGCTCTCCTTCACGCTGCTTGGCGTCTTCCCCTGGTTCGCTCGGCTGGGCCTGCGCGCGCTGCAGCGCCGCCATGTGTACGCCCGCTGGAAGCGGCCGCACCGTTTTGACCGCAACGTCGTCGTCATAGGCGGGGGCGCGGCCGGGTTGGTCACCGCCTACATCGCCGCTGCCGTGAAGGCCAAGGTGACGCTGGTGGAAGCCCACCGGCTGGGCGGTGACTGCCTGTACACCGGCTGCGTGCCCAGCAAAGCCCTGCTGCGCAGCGCCAAGCTGGCCCACCAGATGCGCCACGCCAGCCGCTATGGCCTGCGCGACATGGAACCCAACTTGTCCTTCCGCGAGGTCATGGACCGCGTGCGCAGCGTGATCCGCCGCATCGAGCCGCACGACAGCGCCGAACGCTACACCGCCCTGGGCGTGGAAGTGCTGCACGGCCACGCACGGCTGCTGGACCCTTGGACGGTCGAAGTCCAACTGAACACAGGCGGCACGCAGCGCCTCACCACGCGCAGCACGGTCATCGCGGCGGGCGCAAGGCCCATCGTGCCTGCACTGCCAGGGCTGGACCAGGTGAACGTCGTCACCAGCGACACCCTTTGGGACGCCTGGGCCGAGTTGGACACCCCACCGGCACACCTGCTGGTGCTGGGCGGCGGCCCCATCGGGTGCGAACTGGCGCAGGCCATGGCACGGCTGGGCTCCCGCGTGACGCTGGTGGAGATGGCGCCGCGCCTGCTGGCCCGTGAAGACGAAGACGCCAGCACCTTGGCGGGACAAGCACTGGCGTCAGATGATGGCGTGCACGTCTGCTGCGGCCACCGTGCCCTGCGGGCAGAGCGCGATGAGCAAGGTAGCCAGTGGCTGGTCACCGAACACATGGGTGCGGAACACCGCCATGCATTCGACACGCTGCTGTGCGCCGTGGGCCGCGAAGCCCGCCTGAGCGGCTACGGCCTGGAGGAACTGGGCATACCCACCCAGCGCACTGTCGTCACCAACGAATACCTGGAAACGCTCTACCCCAACATCTACGCCGCTGGCGACGTAGCAGGCCCCTGGCAATTCACCCACACCGCCGCGCACCAGGCTTGGTACGCGGCAGTCAACGCCCTGTTCGGGCAGTTCAAGCGCTTCAAGGTGGACGGCACGGTGATTCCGCGCGTTACCTTCACCGACCCCGAAGTGGCCAGCGTGGGCCTGAACGAGGCCGATGCGAAGCGCCAAGGCGTGCCGTTCGAGGTCACCCGCTACGGGCTGGATGATTTGGACCGCGCGATTGCCGACAGCGCAGCACATGGCTTCGTCAAGGTGCTTACCGAACCGGGCAAGGACCGCATCCTGGGCGTGACCATCGTTGGGGAGCACGCGGGCGATCTGCTGGCCGAATACGTACTGGCCATGAAGCATGGCCTGGGCCTCAACCGCATCCTCGGCACCATCCACAGCTACCCCACCTTGGCAGAGGCCAACAAATACGCGGCGGGCGAATGGAAACGCGCGCACGCACCGCAAGCGCTGTTGCGCTGGTTGCAGCGTTATCACGCCTGGCGCAGGGGTTGAGCGCCGCGCCGGTACTCGTCCGGCGTCACCCCCATGCGCTTGCGGAACATCGCAATAAAGGCCGAGGCCGACGCATAACCCAGATCCTGCGCAATGTTCTCCACCGTCTCGCCTGCCTGCAGCAAGGGCATGGCCTTGACCACACGCAACCGCTGCCGCCACTCGGCCAGTGTCATGCCCAGTTCGCTCTGGCAGCGCCGCAGCAAAGTACGTTCGGTGGTGTGCACGTACGCGGCCCAATCTGCCACCGAACGCTCGTCACCGGGCGCCGCTTCCAGCGCCTGCAGCACCGGCAACAGCGTGGGGTCGGCAGACATCGGCAGGTAACTGCCAGTGGATTCGGCCACGGCCAGCCGGTCCAGCACCACCTGCAATAGCCTCTGTTGCTCTGGCGTCTGCGGCGAATGGGGCGGGCGCACGCGCAACTCGTCCAGCAAGGCCCGAAGCAGCGGGTCCACGGTCAACGCGCAAACCTCCTGCGGCAGCTTTTGCACAAGCTCTGGCACCACGTAGAGCGAGCAGTGGCAAGCCTCCTGCCGGTTCAGGCCCCGGTGCTCCACATCGGGCGGCAGCCACAAACCGTACTGGGGCGGTATCAGGTAATAACGCCCCTTCACCTCCACCTCCATCACACCGCTGAAGGCATAGACGAATTCACCCCAGCGGTGCCGGTGCCTGGGGTAGGTGCCGTCAGCGGGCACCTGTGCCACGCGGAAGTACATGGGCCCCGGCAACGTATCGGTGAAGGGCGAAACGTGCAGGTGGCGGGCTTGAGAGGGGGAGCGGCGCATTTTGGCGGTTGGGCACGATGACTTGTCTGTTTTTCATTATGTATTGCACATCGGCCAAACACACAATACCTTCCCCAACCCTTCTCGCCACACGAACTTGGATACTCGACACCCCCTGGATGGCCGCGCCATCGGCCTGATGATCGTGCTCTGCCTGACCTGGAGCATGCAGCAGATTGCCCTCAAGGCCACGGCGCTGGACTTTTCCCCCGTGCTGCAGATTGCGCTGCGCTCTGGTGTGGCCGCCGCACTGGTGGGCCTGCTGATGTGGTGGCGGGGCGAACACCTGCAAGTAGCAGGCGTCTGGAAGCCCGGCCTGGTGGTGGGCGCGCTGTTCGCGTTTGAATACCTGCTGGTGGGCGAAGGATTGCGTTTCACGTCGGCGGCGCACGTGGTGGTGTTTCTCTACACCGCACCCATCTTTGCAGCACTGGGCCTGCACTGGAAGCTGCCTTCGGAACGGCTCGCGCCGCTGCAGTGGCTGGGCATTCTGCTGGCGTTCTCGGGCATTGCCACCGCGTTTCTGCTGCGCCAATCTGGCTCGGGTGCGGATTGGCAACGCATGCTGTGGGGCGACCTGCTGAGCCTGCTCGGCGGCATGGCCTGGGGCGCCACCACGGTGATCATCCGCACCACCCGCGTGGCCACGCTGCCCGCCACGCAGGCCTTGCTCTACCAGCTGGCCTGCGCCTTTGCCTTCCTTCTGCCCGCCGCCTGGCTCATGGGGCAAACCACCTTCAACCCCACCCCCCTGGTTCTGGGCAGTCTGGCCTTCCAGGCGGTGATCGTGTCCTTCGTGAGCTTTCTGGCGTGGTTCTGGCTGCTGCGCCACTACCTGGCTTCACGGCTGGGCGTCTTTTCCTTCCTGACGCCGCTGTTTGGCGTTCTGCTGGGCGCGTGGCTGCTGGGTGAGCCTGTGGAGCCCAGCTTCATGGCGGGCGCGGCCATGGTGCTGGCGGGGGTCGTTCTGGTCAGTGGTCACGGCTGGCTGGCGCAGCTGTGGAGCCGCCGTACCTCGGCTCACATGCCAAACTCGTAATCCACCGTCAGCGGGGCGTGGTCGCTGAAGCGCTGCGCCTTGAAGACCTGGGCAGTCCTCGCATGCTCCGCCAAGCCAGGCGTGGCCAGGTGGTAGTCAATACGCCAACCTACGTTCTTGGCCCAGGCCTGGCCCCGGTTGCTCCACCAGGTGTAGGCGGCTTCGGTTTCGTCGGGGTGCAGGCGGCGGTACACGTCCACCAACCCGCCCTCGTTCAGCAGCCGGGTCATCCAGGCGCGTTCCTCGGGCAAAAAGCCACTGTTCTTCAGGTTCCCCTTCCAGTTCTTCAAGTCCTTCTCGTGGTGGGCAATGTTCACGTCCCCGCAAAGGATGACCTCGCGCTCTGAACGCATTGCGAACAGCCAGGGGTAGATCAGGTCCAGGAAGCGGTACTTGGCTTCCTGGCGTTCCTCGCTGGACGAGCCGCTCGGGAAGTAGCAACTGATGATGCTCCGCTTGCGCTGGGGGGTATCAAAACGCAGTTCCACGTAACGGCCTTCGTCGTCGAACTCGGTGTTGCCAATGCCGACTACCACGTCGCTGGGCTCGTGCTTGCTGTACACGGCCACCCCCGAATAGCCCTTCTTCTGCGCGTAATGGAAGTACCCCTTCATTCCGGCGAGCGACTCGAAGCGCCCCGCCACGTCAGGTGCCTGGGCTTTGAGCTCCTGCACACAAATACAATCGGGCGCAGTCGCCGCGACCCATTCTTCCAGCCCTTTGGAGGCTGCGGACCGGATGCCGTTGAGGTTGAGGCTGGTCAATTTGAACAAGGAATTCCCCATGGTGGTTGAAGCGAACACGCCAGACGCACAGGACGCGCTGGCACAGGCATTTGTGCAATTTTCCGTGGAATCGGGCGTGTTGCGCTTTGGCGAGTTCAAAACCAAGGCGGGCAGGCTGTCGCCGTATTTCTTCAACGCAGGCCTGTTCGACGATGGCGCCAAGCTCGGCCGCCTGGCAGAGTTCTACGCCAAACGCATCCTGGCCAGCGGCATCGAATTCGACATGATCTTCGGCCCCGCCTACAAAGGCATCCCACTGGCGGCTGCGGTAGCCATCGAGCTGGCGCGCCTGGGCCGCAACCTGCCCTTTGCCTACAACCGCAAGGAAGCCAAGGACCACGGCGAAGGCGGTACCTTGGTGGGGGCACCGCTCAAGGGCCGCGTGCTCATCATCGACGATGTGATGAGCGCGGGCACGGCGGCGCGCGAGTCCATCGCGCTCATCAAGGCAGCCGGTGCCACGCCCCACGCGGTGGCCATTGCGCTGGACCGGCAGGAAATGGCCACGGAGGCCACGCCCGACGGCAAGGTGCGCGACGTGCCCTACAGCGCCGTGCAGTACGTGCGCGAACAACTGGGCCTGCAGGTCTGCGCCATTGCCAAACTGGCAGATTTGCTGCAATACTTGGAACAGCAGACGGGAGGGGATATGGCACAGCACGGAGACCGCGTGCGGGCCTACCGCGACCGTTATGGCGTGACCTGAACCTTCCACCCCACCATGAACGACACCGCCCGCGCTTTTCCCACTGCTCAGGCATCCATAGAGGCGGGTTGTGGCCGCATCAACAGCCTGCGTTTCGCAGCTGGAGTGTTCGGTGTGTTCTGGAGTCTCGCGGCAGGCGCACAGTCTTCCGCCATCTACACCTGCGTGGACGGCAAAGGGCGGCGCATCACTTCCGACCGCCCAATCGTCGAATGCTTGGACCGCGAGCAGCGCGAACTCAACCCCAGCGGTAGCGTGAAGCGGGTGATCACCCCCATTCCCACCGCTGCAGAACGCGCCCAGCAGGAAGCTGAAAAGAAGGCAGAAGCCGAGCGCCAAAGCCGGGCCACAGAAGACAAGCGCAAGGAACGCCTGCTGGCTTCGCGCTACCCCAACCAGGCGGCACACGACAAGGCCCGCGCCGAGGCACAGGAACAACTGAATGGCCAGATTGCCCTGGCGCAACAGCACATGGCCGCGCTGGAGCAGCAGCGCCGCGCCATTGACGAAGAACTTGAGTTCTACAAACGCGACCCAGGCAAGGCGCCCCCCCAACTCAAGCGCCGCCTGGAAGAGAATGCCCAGCAGCGCAGTACCCAGTCCATGCAGATCGCCGATCTGGAGCGTGAAAAGGAACGCATCAACACCCGTTTCGACGAGGAGTTGACGCAGTTGCGCCGCATTTGGGGCGACAAGGCCCCTTGATCAGCCCAGCTTCTTCTTGAGCAGTTCGTTGACCTGACCCGGGTTGGCCTTGCCCTTGCTGGCCTTCATCACCTGGCCCACCAGGGCGTTGAACGCCTTGTCCTTTCCCGCGCGGTATTCGGCCACGTTCTTCTCGTTGGCGGCCAGCACCTCGTCGATGATGGCTTCCAGCGCGCCGCTGTCGTTCATCTGCTTGAGACCCTTGGCCTCGATCAGCGCATCCACCTGGGCCTGCGGCTCACCAGCCGGGGCCTCACCGCCCCACAGCGCATCCATGACCTGCTTGCCCGCGTTGTTGCTGATGGTGCCATCGGCAATGCGTGCAATCAGCGCAGCCAGCTGCAGCGCATTCACGGGCGCCTCGGCGATGTCGCGCTCCTCGGCGTTGAGGCGGCGCGACACCTCGCCCATGATCC
>CAMLOF010000012.1 GCA_946481585.1 uncultured Macromonas sp.
TGGGCCCCGAGCGCAAGAGCATGGTCATGCCCGAGGAGGAGCGCCGCAACACGGCTTACCACGAGGCTGGTCACGCGCTCATCGGCAAGCTGCTGCCCAAGTGCGACCCGGTGCACAAGGTCACCATCATCCCGCGCGGCCGTGCGCTGGGCGTGACCATGAGCCTGCCCGAGAAAGACCGCTACAGCTACGACAAGGACTACATGCTGAACCAGATCAGCATGCTCTTCGGCGGCCGTATTGCAGAAGAAGTGTTCATGAACCAGATGACCACTGGCGCCAGCAACGACTTTGAGCGTGCCACGCACATTGCCCGTGACATGGTGATGCGCTACGGCATGAGCGACGCACTTGGCCCCATGGTCTATGCCGAGAACGAAGGCGAAGTGTTCCTGGGCCGCTCGGTGACCAAGACCACCCACATGAGCGAAGAAACCATGCGCAAGGTGGACGTTGAGGTCCGTCGCATCATCGACGAGCAGTACGCACTGGCGCGCGGCTTGATTGAAGAACACAGCGACAAGATGCACGCCATGGCCAAGGCCTTGCTGGAATGGGAAACCATTGACGCTGAGCAGATCGATGACATCATGGCTGGCAAGCCGCCGCGCCCGCCCAAGGACTTCACCCCGCGCAACCCGCCTGCTGGTGGTGGTGACGGCGGTGGTTCCCCTGCCGTGAAGCACGATCCCACACCGACCGCTGCCTGAGACAGTGGTCAATCAGCCGGGGCCCCAGGGCCCCGGTTTTCTTTTGCGAACCAGAATTCATCCATGACACCAGCCCAAGACGTCTCCTGGCAGACCAGCCGCTTTCTCATCGATTTGACTCAACCGCAGGTCATGGGCATCGTCAATGTGACGCCAGATTCGTTTTCCGACGGTGGTTCGCACGCCGACCCAATGAGCGCGGTGAAGCACGCCGAGTTGCTTTTGAGCCAAGGGGCTCACATTCTGGACGTGGGCGGGGAATCCACCCGCCCCGGCGCGCCTCCCGTGCCGCTGGCCGAGGAACTGGCACGTGTGGTGCCTGTGGTACGTGAACTTGTGAAGCTGGGTGTGCCGGTGTCCATTGACACCTACAAGCCCGAGGTGATGCAGGCCTGCCTGGACCTGGGCGCCGACATCGTGAACGACGTATGGGCTTTGCAGCGGCCCGGTGAGCAGGGTTTGAGTGGCGTGGACGTGGTGGCCCGGCACCCAAAATGTGGCGTGTGCCTCATGCACATGCACCTGGAGCCGCAGCGCATGCAGATTGCACCCATGGAAGGCGACGCTGTGCCGCTGGTGGTGGCATTCCTGCAGAAGCACGCCAAAGGCTTGCGAGACGCTGGCGTGGCGGCGGAGCGCATTGTGCTGGACTATGGCATTGGTTTCGGCAAGACGGTGGAGCAGAACTTTGCTCTGCTGGCCCGGCAGACCGAGGTGCTGGCGCTGGGCTACCCCTTGCTCGCGGGGTGGTCGCGCAAGTCCTCCCTGGGGCGGGTGACGGGGCAGGACGTGGCCCGTGAACGCGTGGCCGCCAGTGTGGCCGCCGCCGTTTTGGCGGTGGAGCGCGGTGCACGCATTGTGCGTGTGCACGACGTGCGCGAAACCGCTGATGCACTGAAGGTTTGGCAGGCCATGTCGGCGCAGGACCGATAATTCCTGCTGTCACAACACAGGCAGAAAAACAACCTATGACGCGCAAGTATTTCGGGACCGACGGTATTCGAGGCACTGTCGGCACCTATCCCATCACGCCGGATTTCGTCCTCAAACTGGCACACGCCGTGGGTCGCGTGCTCAAGCGCACCGAGGCACACCCTACAGTGCTCATCGGCAAGGACACGCGGATTTCGGGCTACATGCTGGAGTCGGCGTTGGAGTCCGGCTTCAACTCCGCCGGGGTGGACGTGGTGCTGCTGGGACCGGTGCCCACGCCTGCCGTTGCCTACCTCACGCGCGCCCAGCGGGCCAGCCTAGGTGTGGTCATTTCCGCCAGCCACAACCCGTTTGCCGACAACGGCATCAAGTTCTTCAGCGCGCAAGGCACCAAGCTGCCCGACGATTGGGAACTGGCCGTGGAGGCTGCGCTGGATGAGGCGCCGGTGTGGGCCGATTCCGCCAGCCTGGGCAAGGCTCGTCGTCTGGACGACGCGGCGGGCCGCTACATCGAATTCTGCAAGAGCACCTTTGGCAGTGACCTCACGCTCAAGGGCATGAAGATCGTTGTTGACGGCGCGCATGGCGCGGCCTATCACATTGCGCCCAAGGTGTTTCACGAACTGGGTGCCGAGGTGTTCACCATCGGTTGCAGCCCGGACGGCCTCAACATCAACCAGGGCTGCGGCGCCACGCACCCCGAGGCACTGGTGGAAGCCGTGCGCAAGCATGGCGCACACGTGGGCATTGCCCTGGACGGCGACGCCGACCGCCTGCAGATGGTTGATGCGAACGGCAGGCTGTACAACGGCGACGAGTTGCTCTATCTGCTGGCCGACGACCGCCTGGGGCGCGACGAGGTGGTGCCGGGCGTGGTGGGCACGCTCATGACCAACATGGCGGTGGAGGTGGCCCTGAAGGCCAAGGGTGTGCAGTTTGTGCGGGCCAAGGTGGGCGACCGCTATGTGCTGGAAGAGTTGCACCGCCACCACTGGCTGCTGGGCGGCGAAGGTTCTGGCCACCTGTTGGTGCTGGACAAGCAGACCACGGGCGATGGCCTGGTTTCCGCATTGCAGGTGTTGCAGGCCTGCGCCCGCAGCGAGCGCAGCATGGCGGAACTGCTGGCAGGCGTGACGCTTTTCCCGCAGACGCTGATCAACGTGCGCCTGCAACCCGGGCAGGACTGGAAGAGCAACACCCGGCTGAGCGACGCCATCCGCGCAGCCGAGGCCGAGTTGGGCGAGACGGGGCGCGTGTTGATCCGTGCCAGCGGTACCGAACCTTTGTTGCGGGTGATGGTGGAAGCGCGCGACGCGGTGCAGGCCCAAGCCCTGGCGCAGGGCATGGCCGATGCGGCACGCGACGGTGTTTGAAGGGGGCCAAAGATGAACACCGGCAACAGCCTGCGCGTGATGCGCGCTGACTACACCAACCCCGAGCATGCCGCCGCCGTGGTGCGCCTGCTCGACGCCTACGCCAGCGACCCTGCCGGTGGCGGCGAGCCGTTGAGCGACGATGCCAAGGCGCGACTGGTGCCCGAGCTGGTCCGTCGCCCGCACGCCTTCAGCGTGCTGGCTTACGACGGCACCGAGGCCGTGGGGCTGGTCAACGCCATCGAGGGGTTTTCCACCTTCAAGTGCCTGCCGCTGGTCAACGTACACGACGTGGCCGTGCTGGCCAGCCACCGGGGCCGCCGTGTGGCGGAACAGATGTTGGCCCTGGTGGAGCAGATAGCGCGCGAGCGCGGCGCCTGCAAACTCACTTTGGAAGTGCTGGAAGGCAACGCACCCGCCGTGAAGCTCTACCAGCGCATCGGCTTTGCCGGTTACGAACTGGACCCGGCCATGGGGCAGGCCCGCTTCATGCAGAAGTGCCTGGACTGAGGCGGCTTTCTTCCACGTTCGCCCACCGCAGCAACGCTTGCCCGGCACGGATGCGCTGCCCAGGGGTGATGCCTTCGGCCAGCTCCAGCCCCGCCGGGGCGAAAACGATGATGGTGGAGCCGTGCTCGAACCAGCCCATCTCGTCTCCTTTGCGCAATGACGCGGCACAGGGGATGACGTTGGGCCCCCGGTAACGCAGGTGCAGCAGCACGTTGACGAAGTGCAGCCGGATGCTGGCCACCAGAATGGCGGCCACCGGAACCAGGGTGATGGGGACGTTGCCTTGTTGTAGCCGGGTTTCGATGACCGCGCGTTCGTTGCGACAGAACAGCCGCTTTACGCGCTGCAGCGCGATGGGGTTGACGTTCCAGGTGTCGCCGCTGATGTAGGTGACGCGGTTCACAGTGAGGTCGTGCGGAGCGTGGAAGCGGTGGTACATGCTGGAAGTCAGCCGTAGCGTGATGTAGCGCCCGTTGGCATGTTGGTGTGCCAGCGCCTGGGAGCCCATCAGTTCGCCCAACGTGTAGGGCATGCCCTTGGCCTGTAGTACGGTGGTACCCAGCACGGCACCACAAGTGCCGACGATCGCGTCGCACGGGCTGGCCAGCACGTTGGGGTTGGGGTCGAAAGTACGTGCGCCGGGCTTGAGTTCGCGGGTGAAGCAGGCGTGCAGGCTGTTGAAGCGCTGTTCGCGGGCTTCGCTCAGGTCCAGGTCGGTGAACAGCCGCCACACGCCAATGGACAGCCGCGCCAGCCAGGGGCTGCGGATGCGGCTGAACCAGCCCATGAAGCGGGTGAGGGCGATGCGCGGCACCCGGTTGGTGAGCAGGAAGTTCAGGTCTTCTTGCAGCAGGATGCGGTCGCGCAGCGTCTTGAGGTTCATGGTGTTGTCACGGCTTGGTCAAAGGCAGGGAATACAACTGTCATCACATCTGTTGAAAGGTTGATGACATGTCCACCGAGATCGTGACCACCACGGCTGCCGTGGCCGGGCTGGCCGCCTTGCTGCCCTACCTGCGGCGGCGTTTGCAGCTTTCCAAGGCAAAGCACCCGTCGCTGGCGGGGCATTCGCGCATGGCCAAGCGCGTGGCCCGCCTGGTGCCAGGCTATGCCTTTGACGAGAGCCGATTTTTTGCTGCCGATGGCGCTCCGCCCGAAGTGCAAGCGCAACGACGCGCCGGGTTTGATCGGCTTGCAGCGGCACTGCGTGAACGTTCGCCGCAAACGCTGGCGCTGACCGCACGGGCGAGGGAAGGGTTGTCGGACCTCCAACTTACGGGCCGCTACCGCGTGCCCTTCCAGTTCAGCCCTTACGTGCGCGAGCGCATGCCCATAGGCGCCTTCTGGCGTGCGGCCGAAGGGGTGGAGCTGGAGGACCTGGACGGCAACCGCTACATCGACCTGACGGGTTCTTACGGCGTGAACGTGTTTGGCGTGGACTTTTACAAGGCGTGCATGGCCGAGGGCGCACGCCTGGGCGAAGCGCTAGGCCCGGTGTTGGGCGGCTATCACCCCTGCGTGGCCAGCAACGTGGAGCGCTTGCGCGAGATTTCGGGCTTGGACGAGGTGTCCTTCCACATGTCGGGCACCGAGGCGGTGATGCAGGCGGTACGGCTGGCGCGCTACCACACGGGGCGCCGCCATCTGGTGCGCTTCACGGGGGCCTACCACGGCTGGTGGGAGGACGTTCAGCCCGGCCCAGGCAACCCGCTGCCGCCGCGCGAGACCTACACCCTCAAGGACATGGACGAGGACACCTTGCGCGTTCTGCGCACGCGCAAGGACATTGCCTGCGTGCTGGTCAACCCCTTGCAGGCACTGCACCCCAACCGCAATGCCCCGGGCGATTCCACGCTGGTGGATGGCAGCCGCAGTGCGGGCTTTGACCGGGCTGCCTACACCGCGTGGCTGCAGCGCCTGCGGCAGGTGTGCAGTGAGCGTGGCATCGTGCTCATCTTTGACGAGGTGTTCGTGGGCTTCCGGCTGGCGCCGGGCGGCGCACAGGAATACTTCGGGGTACGGGCGGACATGGTGTGCTACGGCAAGACGCTGGGCGGCGGGCTGCCCGTGGGCGTGGTTTGCGGGCGGGCGGACTTGATGAAACGCTTCAAGCCGCAGCGCCCGGCAGACCTGTGCTTTGCGCGTGGCACTTTCAACGCGCACCCCTATGTCATGGGGGCCATGCACGCGTTCCTGCAACGCCTGAACGAGCCCGATATTCAGGCGCTCTACACGGGCCTGGACGAACGCTGGCTGGAGCGGGAACGCGAATTCAACCGTGTGCTGGAGGGGGCGGGCGTACCGGTGCGGGTAGCTGCGCTGTCGTCCATCTGGACGGTGAACTACACCCAGCCTTCACGCTATCACTGGATGCTGCAGTTCTACTTGCGCGAGCAAGGCCTGGCCTTGAGTTGGGTGGGCACCGGGCGGTTCATTTTCAGTCTGAACTTCACCGATAAGGACATGACTGAAGTGCTCGAACGTTTCGTTCGGGCCTACCGCCACATGCAGCAAGACGGCTGGTGGTGGAGCAGCCCCGAATTGAGCCACCGCAGCATTCGTCGCCAGATCCTGGTGGAGATGCTGCAGGCGCGCCTGCGGGGCAGCGGCGCGCTTTGAAGTGGTTTGGAACTTCAGCCAGCGCGGTGGCCGGGGTCCAGCAACTGCCCGCGCAGCAGGTACAGCGGGGCCTTGTGGTAAAGCATGATGTCGTGGAAGGGGTCGGTCAGGATCTTGGTGGCCCAGACCAGGCCGGTCTGCAAGTCCTTGAGCACAAACAGCTGGACCATGCGGAACAGCAGACCACCCACACCCACCGCCAGCCACATCAGGCCCACGTTGTGGATGAAGCCGCGCCAGTCGCCATGGGGTTCGATCAGCCCGAGCAGGTCCGGCTGCCACCACAGCAGCAGGGGTGACAGGGCCCATATAGCCATCAGCACCACCTTGCGCTGCAGGTTGTAGCCCACCTTGATGGCTTCTTTGTGTTCATGCGTGGCCTGGTTGATTTCATCGTAGCCCTTGGGCTCGAAAAAGAAGTGCCCGGCCTGACGGCTGACCATGGACACCAGCCAGGCCAGCAACGCGGCCATGGCCGGGTCGCTGAACAGCAGGGCGTAGGCCACCAGGAAGCTCATGGCGCTGATGAGGTGCAGGCTCTGGTTGATGCGGCTGTGGTGGTAGTAGCGGTGGTCGTCCCAGCGCTGGATGCGCAGGGCAAGCAGGAAGTCTTTCACGTTCAAGTCCTTGGTTGGATGAAGGTTCACGTTGCCCCACGAACATGTGGGTGCGTGCACAGGCATCTTGGGCGTGGCGTGTGAAAAAGGGGTGACAGCGCCGCTGTGGTCATACGCTTGTAGCGGTGCGGGGGTTTTTGTCACACGCGTGTTATCTGGCGCACGGACCATGTCTGGCATGGACACCTCCGCACCCGAGACCTTGCTGGTCGAGAACTTCCCGCCCTCGCAGCGTTCGTTGCGCGTCGCGCTCGTGACCGAGACCTACCCGCCTGAGGTGAATGGCGTGGCGCTGACGATTGATCGGCTGGTGCGTGGGTTGCAGTCGCGCAATCACGATATCCAGCTCGTGCGCCCACGCCAGACGCGGGCCGACCAGGGCGACAGCCAGCCGGGGTTCGAGCAGGTGCTGATGCGCGGTCTGCCCATTCCGCGCTACCCCCATTTGCGCATGGGTATGCCCGCCAAGAAGGCATTGGTTTCGATGTGGTCCTTGCGTCGGCCCGACGTGGTCCACATTGCGACCGAGGGGCCGCTGGGCTGGTCGGCGCTGCAGGCAGCGCGCAAGCTCAAACTGCCGGTGAGCACCGATTTCCGCACCAACTTTCATGCGTACAGCAGCCATTACGGCATAGGCTGGCTGAAAAAACCCATTGCTGCCTACCTGCGCAAGTTCCACAACCTGGCCCAATGCACCATGGTGCCCACGCCCGGTTTGCAGGCAGACTTGGCCGCCCTGGGGTTTGAGCGGCTGCTGGTGGTGGCGCGTGGCGTGGACACCCAGCGTTTCGACCCTGCACGACGCAACGAGGCCCTGCGGGCGAGCTGGGGCGTGGCGCCCGGTGAAAAGGTGGTGCTGTCGGTAGGGCGGCTGGCCCCGGAAAAGAACCTCGGCCTGCTGGCTCGTGCTTTCGACGCCATGCGCGCCGAGCAGCAGGGCCTGCGTCTGGTGGTGGTGGGCGACGGCCCCGAGCGCGAAGCGTTCCAGGCACGCTGCCCTGGCGCCATCATGGCGGGTGCGCGCAGCGGCTTGGATCTGGCCGAACACTACGCCAGCGCCGACATGTTTCTCTTCCCCAGCCTGACAGAGACCTATGGCAACGTCACGCCAGAGGCCATGGCCAGCGGCCTGGCTGTGTTGGCTTTTGACTATGCTGCAGGAGCTGAGTTGATTCGCCATGGCGACAACGGCCTGCTGGCCCCGTTTGGCGACGAAGATGCCTTTGTGCGGCGAGCCACCGATCTGGCCAGCCAACCCTCGCTTGCCGACCGTTTGCGCCAAGGGGCCAGGGAATCAACGCTGGCGCTGGACTGGAGCCACATCGTTCGGCAGGTAGAGGAAGTTTGGTTGCGGCTGTTAAAGGTGTAGCGGGCGGGTCTTCCACCACAAGGTGGCCATGCCTGCCGCCAGCAACAGGCCAAAACCCACCATCAGCGGAACGATGGGCAGGCCGAGCGCCAGCAGCAGGGCATACACGGCCAGCATCACCAGGATGCTGAGGTTTTCGTTGAAGCCTTGCACGGCGATGGAGCGCCCGGGGCCGAGCAGGCGGTGCCCACGGTATTGCAGCAAGGCGTTCATGGGCACCACCAGCGCGCCACCCACGGCACCCGTGAGCAGCAACACCGGCAAGGCCCAGCCCCAGTGCGTGACCCAGGCTGCGGCAGGCACCAGCAGGCCCAGCAAAATGCCCCAGGGCAGCAACTTTGGGGCGCGGTGCAACGCCACGCGGTGCGCCACCACGGCGGCACCTGTGACCACACCCACGGCCACGGTTGCCTGCAGGTAGGCCGCGCGGTCCAGTGGCAGGCCGAGCACGTCGATGGCCCAGCGCAGCACGGCAAACTGCATCACCGCACTGGCGCCCCAGAACAGCGTGGTCACGGCGAGCGACAGACCGCCCAGCGGATCGCGCCACAGCCGGGCGTTGCCTTCGCGAAAGTCGTGCAACAGGTGGGGCAGTGATATGTCGCGCCACCGCAGGCGTGGCGGCCGCCCTGGCGCACCCACGTTCAGCACACCAGCCAGCAGGTACAGGGCCAGCACCAGCCCCATGGCGCCACCCAGCCGGGTGGGCACCAGCAGGTCGTGCAGGGCGCTGGTAGAGGTGTCGAACGCGCCAGAGACCAGCCACCCACCCAGACCCACGCCCAGCAGCACGGACAGCACCACGGTGACCTCCAGCCAACTGTTGGCAGCCACCAGGCGGTTGGGGGGTACCGTTTCGGTCACCAGGCCGTATTTGGCTGGTGCATAGGCCGAGGCGCCCAGCCCCACCAGGGCAAAGGCCAGCAGCGGGTGCACGCCCAGCAGCAAGGTGGCCGCACCGGCCAGCTTGACCGCGTTCATCCCGCCCATCAGCGCTTTTTTGCGCACGGCGTCGGCCCAGGTGCCGACCACTGGCGCCAGCAGCACGTAGGCCCAGGTGAAGGCGAACTTCAACATGGGCGCCCACCAGGCCGCGTAACCTTGCTCGTGCAAAAAGGCCAGCGCAACGATGAGCAGGGCGTTGTCTGCCAGGCCCGAGAAGAACTGCGCGGTGATCAGCCAGTAAAAGCCTTGTGGCATGAAGTTGGTCAGAGGGCCAGGTGTATCGGCTCGCCTTGGGTGGGCAGGCTTGCCGTGGGCATGCCCAGCGCCGCACGGGCCAGGGCGTTGCGTCGGCCTATGCCTTGGTAAACAAAGCCCAACTCTTCCATCTGCTGCGGGTCATACAGGTTGCGGCCGTCCAGCACCACAGGCTGGTGCATGCATGCACGCATGGCAGCAAAGTCGGGGTTTTGGAAGCACTTCCATTCGGTCAACACCAGCAGGGCATCCGCACCTACAAGCGCCTGCATGGGGGTTTCGGCAAAGTGCAGGCGGTCCGGTACGTTCACCATGTCACACAGGTCTGCGCCCAGGGTGCGCCGTGCCTCGTCCATGGCCACGGGGTCGTGCACGGCAAGCTCGGCGCCACGCGCCAGCAGCTCGCGGATGACGGTTCGGCTTGGAGCCTCGCGCATGTCGTTGGTGTTGGGCTTGAAAGCCAGCCCCCAGATGGCAAAGCGCCGCCCATGCAGATTGTTGCCGAAGCGTGCAAGCACATGCTGCACCAAACGCAGCTTCTGGGCCCGGTTGACGCTTTCCACCGCATCCACCACCTGCAGCTTCAAACCATGCTGGGCAGCGGTGTGCGCCAGGGCGCGCGTGTCCTTGGGGAAGCAACTGCCGCCGTAGCCCGTGCCCGCATAAAGGAAGCTGTGGCCAATGCGCTGGTCGGCTCCCACGCCGCGGCGCACCGCGTCAATGTCGGCTCCCACGCGGTCGGCCAGGTTGGCCATTTCGTTCATGAAAGAGATGCGCGTGGCCAGCATGGCGTTGGCCGCGTACTTGGTGAGTTCGGCGCTGGGCACGTCCATCCAGACGGTGCGTTCGTGGTGGCGATTGAAGGGAGCGTAAAGCCGTGTCATCAGCGTCCGGGCCTGTTCGCCCGAAGGGCCCTCTGGGATGCCCACCACGATGCGATCGGGCCGCATGAAATCGTCGATCGCGGCGCCTTCTTTCAGAAACTCCGGGTTGGACACCACGGCAAACGCCAGCGACGGCAAACCGCGCTTGCGCAGCTCGGCCTGAACTGCCGCGTGCACCTGAAGACCCGTACCCACAGGCACGGTGGATTTGTTGACCACCACCTTGAAGCCGCGCATGTGCATGCCGATTTGCGTTGCCACGTCCAACACGTGCTGCAGGTCGGCAGAGCCGTCTTCCTGTGGCGGTGTGCCCACGGCAATGAAGATCACGTCGGCATGGGCTACGGCCTGCGGCATGGCCGTGGTGAAGGTCAGGCGCCCTGCCTGCAGGTTGCGTTGCACCAATTCGTCCAGACCGGGCTCGTAAATGGGTACGCCCCCGGCTTGCAGCAGGGCCACGCGCCCGTGGTCGTTGTCCACGCCCACCACGTGGTTGCCCAGTTCGGCCAGACAAGCCGCCGTCACCAGCCCCACATAACCTGCACCCACCACGGTCACTTTCATGCTTGGTACTCCTTTGTGTCCATGCATGCTGGGCCGCCGCTGTGACAGCGCGGTGGCGCTGCTGTGAACCTCTTGTGACATTACCAGCCAGGCCGATGTCACCGAAACGTCATGCACGAGCCATGGCTGTGTCATGCAGGTTTCCAAGAATCGGAGGCAAGCCAAGCGGCGCATGAACCCAAGGAGTGCACGATGAAAGAACTGCCCACCCCAACGCTGAACCTTTCCCCCCTGTCTTTGCCCAGGGGGTCACTTCATCCGGGGCAACTGGCGCCGCAACCGGTGGATGCCCGGCCTGCGGGCAGTGGGATCGAAGTGGCGTGGGCACGCCATCTGGACGAAGTTCGCGAAGCGCAGAAGCTGAGGTACGACGTGTTTGCCGGGGAGATGGGCGCACGCCTGCCCAAGACCGTGCCCGGCCACGACGTTGACCTGTTTGACGACTACTGCGAACACCTGCTGGTGCGCGATGCCGCAACCCGCCAAGTGGTGGGCACCTACCGAGTGCTCACCCCCGCGCAGGCCAAGCGTGTGGGCGGTTTCTACAGCGACACCGAGTTCGACCTGACCCGCCTGCGCTTCCTGCGCAACAACATGGTGGAACTGGGCCGCAGCTGCGTGCACCCGGAACACCGCCACGGCGGCGTCATCATGGCGTTGTGGGGCGCGTTGGCCGAATTCATGGTGCGCAACCAGCTGGACACCATGATCGGCTGCGCCAGCATCCCCATGCAGCACGAAGGCCCGCACGGCATGGTGGGCGGCGGTCACGCAGCTGCCAGCATCTGGCGCCAAGTGCGCGAAAAGCACATGGCCTCCATCGAATACCACGTGCGCCCGCGCCTGCCGTTGCCGGTTGACGAGCTGGACGATTCCCTGCAAGTGGAGCCGCCAGCGCTCATCAAGGGCTACCTGCGCCTGGGCGCCAAGGTGCTGGGGGCGCCCGCCTGGGACCCGGACTTCAACGCAGCCGACCTGCCCATGCTGATGCGCCTGGCAGACATGCCACCGCGTTACCGCAAGCACTTTCTGGGGATGTGATGCGCATGCCGTTGGCACCCGATGGCCGCATGGCCGCCGATCTGGCGGGCGATGCCGATGCCGACCTGGACGACGATGACATTCCCGACAAGGGCAGGGAGCGCCTGCGCACGGTGTTCATCTCCGACGTGCACCTGGGCACGCCCGGGTGCCAGGCCAAGGCCCTGTTGTCTTTCCTGAAGGCGCACCCCAGCGACAGGCTTTACCTCGTAGGCGACATCATCGACGGCTGGCAGCTGCGCCGCCGCTGGTTCTGGCCCCAGAGCCACAACGATGTCGTGCAGAAAATCCTGCGCCGTGCGCGCAAGGGCTGCAAGGTCATCTTCGTGCCGGGTAATCACGACGAATTTGCCCGCCACTTCATCGGCCACAAGTTCGGTGGGGTGGACGTGGTGGACGAGGCCGTGCACACCACGGCAGATGGACGGCGCCTGTGGGTCATCCATGGTGACCATTTCGACGGCGTGATCCAGTACGCCAAATGGCTGGCCTACCTGGGTGACAACCTTTACGAGTTGACGCTGCGGCTAAACACACACCTCAATTCGCTTCGGGCGCGCCTGAGGCTGCCATATTGGTCGCTGTCCCAATACCTCAAGCACCGGGTCAAGTCGGCGCTCAACTACGTGCTGCAGTTTGAAGGTGCGGTGGCAGCCGAAGCGCGCAAGCGTGGGCTGGACGGGGTGGTTTGCGGGCACATTCACCGTGCCGAAATGCGCACCATCGACGGCACGCTCTACTGCAACGACGGCGATTGGGTGGAAAGCCTGACCGCCCTGGTGGAGCACCGGGATGGCCGTCTTGAAGTGCTCCATTGGCCGCATGAGTCCCGTTCGGAGGCGCATGTGACAGCCGGTCACGGGCATGTCACACAAATTTCATCTGGCTGCTGAATAATGTTGAAAACATACCCATAAGAAACACTGCTTTCCGGCCCCACATGAGTGTCAATTCCTTCAACGCAAAGCCTGCGTTCCTTGACCGCGATCAAAGCATCCTGGCCTTCAACGAGCGGGTGCTGGACTGGGCGAGGAGGCCCGAGGTGCCGCTGCTGGAGCGGCTGCGCTACCTGGCCATCGTGTCGTCCAACCTGGACGAATTCTTTGAGGTGCGCTTTGCTCCCCACCTGAGCGCCAAGCTCACCAACGAGCAGCGCGGCCCCATCACGGCGCAGACCTTTGCCGATGTGTCCGCCAAGGTGCATGAACTGGTGGCACAGCAGTACGCCATCTACAACGACGAATTGATGCCGCTGATGGAAAAGCGCGGCATCAAGATCCTCACGCACAGCGAACGCAACGCCCGCCAGCGCCGCTGGGTGAAGGAATACTTCATGCAAGAGGTGCAGCCGCTGCTGCTGCCCATTGGCCTGGACCCTTCCCACCCGTTTCCGCAGGTGGCCAACAAGTCGCTCAACTTCATCGTTCGCCTCAGCGGCCGCGACGCGTTTGGGCGCGAGAACGAGGTGGCCATCGTCAAGGTGCCGCGTGCGTTGCCGCGTTTCGCGCGCATTCCTGGCGTCAAGGGTTCCAAGCAGATCCACTTTGCGTCCATTTCCAGCATCATCCGTTCGCACCTGAACGACCTGTTCCCCGGGCGCACGGTGACGGAGTTCTCGCAGTTCCGCGTGACCCGCCATTCCGATCTGGCGGTGGACGAGGAAGAGGTGAAGAACCTGCGCACGGCGCTGCGGCTGGGATTGCAGCAGCGCCACTACGGGCAGGCGCTGCGGCTGGAGGTGTCTGCCGGTTCTTCCGAGTTCCTGTCGGACTTCCTGCTCCAGCAGTTCGGCCTGCCGCCTGAGTCGCTGTACCGCGTGGCTGGCCCGGTGAATCTGGTGCGCCTGAACCAGCTCATCGACATGGTTGACGCACCGGCTCTCAGGTTCGAGCGTTACCAGCCAGGCTGGCCGACGCAGCTCACTCCGGGGCAGTCCTTCTTCGAGCGGCTCAAGCAGGGCGACGTTCTCATCCACCAACCCTACGAAAACTTCGATGCCGTGCTGGCCTTCCTGCGTGAATCGGTGGAAGACCCAGACGTCTTGGCCATCAAGCAGACCATCTACCGCACAGGCTCCAAGGGCGAGATGGCCGACCTTTTGCGCGAGGCCGTGCGCCGAGGCAAGGAAGTGACGGCGGTGGTGGAGTTGAAGGCCCGCTTCGATGAAGAAGCCAACATCAACCACGCCGAGCAACTGGAGTCCGTGGGTGCGCAGGTGGTGTATGGCATCGTCGGCTTGAAGACGCACGCCAAGATGTTGCTGGTCACCCGGCGCGAGGGGGGCAAGATCCGCCGCTACGCGCATGTGTCCACCGGCAACTACAACCCAGGCACGGCCAAGCTCTACACCGACGTGAGCTACCTCACGGCCGACGACGCGCTCACTGCCGACCTGGAGCAGGTGTTCCTGCACCTGGCCAGCCAGAACCGTCTGCCCAAGCTCAACAAGGCCATGATTGCGCCTTTCCACCTGCACAAGGGCATGCTGGATCGCATTGACGCTGCCGTGGCTGCGGCACGCAAGGGCCAGGAGGCACACATCATTCTCAAGATGAATGCCTTGACAGACGAGCCGCTGGCGCGCGCCCTGGCACTGGCTTCACAGCAGGGTGTGCAGATCGATGTGATCGTTCGCGGGGCCTGCATCCTGCCTGCAGGTGTTCCCGGATATACCGACAACGTGCGCATCCGCTCCATCATCGGGCGGTTGCTGGAACACTCCAGGGTGTTCTACTTCAAGCGCGGTGAGCAGGAAGAGCTGTGGCTTTCCAGCGCCGACTGGATGAACCGCAACATGCTGAGGCGCGTTGAACTGGCATGGCCCGTTACCGACCCGGCGCTGCGTCAGCGACTGATGGAAGAGTGCATTCACCAGTACCTGCAGGACACGCGCGACGCCTGGCTCTTGCAGCCAGACGGCACGTATGTTCGCGCAGCCCAGGCACAGGGCAAGCAGCGCCTGGTGCATTCGGCACAGTCGGCGTTGATGGCGCGCTACGGCAGCAAGGGATGACGATGGACCTGATTCTGTGGCGCCACGCCGAGGCCGAGGACCTGGAAGAAACGGACGAGGGCGGTGGCGGTGATCTGTCTCGCCGACTTACCGCCAAAGGCGAAAAGCAGGCCGCACGCATGGCAGCATGGCTCGACAGGCAGCTTCCCGACGGGGTACGCATTTGGTGCAGCCCCGCCGTGCGCACCGAGCAGACCGTGATTGCGCTGGGGCGAAAGTACCGTGTGCGCAACGAGTTGCGGCCCGATGCCACCCCTGAAGAACTGCTGGAAGCTGTGCAGTGGCCGGACGCCCGTCAGCCCGTTCTGGTGGTTGGCCACCAGCCCACGCTGGGGCGTGTGGTGGCGCGGCTGTTGGGCTTGAAGGAGGAGGATTGCTCCATCCGCAAGGGCGCCGTCTGGTGGCTGCGCCAGCGTGAAAAGTACGGGCGCGTGCAGACGGTCATCCTCACGGTCCAGACGCCGGAACTGCTCTGACCGCCTTGCCGCTGGCGCGGCGCTGGTTCAGGCCGAGGCGCGCTTGGCTGCTGTCTTGCGCACAGGGGCCTTCTTGGCCGCAGGCGCTGGGGCAGCTTTTTTGGCGGGCGTGGTTTTCACGGCCTTTTTGGCAGTTGCAGGTGCAGCCTTGGGCGCGGGCACAGGCGCCACGGTTGCCTGGGCAGCCTTGTCGTCCTTGGTGCTCGGGCGGCCCGTCTTGAGCGTGGGCACGGCAGACAGGGCCGTCTTGTAAGCCGCATCGCTCATGGTGGAAAGCGCCATCAAACCAGCGCGCAGCAACTCGCTTTTCTTGGCTGCCAGCCCCAATTGCAGGGCACGGGTCTTCAACGCGTCCAGTGCGGCGTATTCATTTTTGGGAATGGTGAAGCTGTCGCGGACCAGCTTGGTCTTGACGTCTTTGTCGGCGGATGCTGGTTTTGTCTTCTTGGCGCTGCTCACAAGATTCTCCTTGAAATGGTTTATACAGTTTATACCATTTCAAGGATGCAAGTTTCAACGCCAATTTCAATGAATGGACGACAGAAACTGCCTGAGTTCCGCCGTCTGCGGGTTGGCAAACAGTTCGTCTGGCGCGCCCGCCTCATGCACCCGGCCCTGATGCATGAAGATGACGCGGTCGCTCACCTTGCGCGCGAAGTTCATTTCGTGGGTCACCATCAGCAGCGTCATGCCCTCCTGTGCCAGGCTTTCCACCACCGCCAGCACCTCACCCACCAGCTCCGGGTCCAGCGCCGAGGTGATTTCGTCGCACAGCAGAATGCCCGGCTCCATGGCCAGTGCCCGCGCAATGGCCACGCGCTGCTGCTGCCCACCCGAAAGCTGGTCGGGGAAGGCGTCGAACTTGTCGCCCAGCCCCACGCGTTGCAGCAACTGGCGCGCGCGTGCTTCCAGCGTCTTGGCGTCGGTTTTCTTCACCAAACCCGGCGCCAACATGACGTTGCGCCCAACGCTCAGGTGCGGGAACAGGTTGAACTGCTGGAAGATCATGCCCACCTGCTGGCGCAGAGCGCGCATGGCGGCGGCATCGTTGTAGACCAGCGGCTGGCCTTGCACGCGCAGTTCACCGTGCTGGAAGGTTTCCAGCCCGTTCACGCAGCGCAGCAACGTGCTCTTGCCCGAGCCGCTCTTGCCGATGATGGCAATGACCTCGCCGGGGCGAACGTCCAGATCGATGCCCTTGAGCACCTCGTTGCTGCCGTAGGACTTGCGCAGGCCGCGGATGCTGACCGCTGCGGGGGATTCAGTGTTTGGCATGGAGCTTGGCCTCCAGAACGCGGGAATAAAAGCTGATGGGGAAGCACAGGGCGAAGTAGAGCAACGCGACCAGGCTGTAGACGAGGAAGGGCTGGAAGGTGGCGTTGGTGATCATGGTGCCAGCCTTGGTGAGCTCCACAAAGCCGATGACAGAGGCCAGTGCCGTGCCCTTGATGACCTGCACCAGAAAGCCCACCGTGGGTGCCACGGCAATGCGACCGGCCTGCGGCAGGATGACGTGGCGCATCTGCTCCACGAAGTTCATCGCCAGACTTTGCGCCGCTTCCCATTGGCCCCGAGGAATGGCGCGCACGCAGCCGTGCCAGATTTCGGTGAGGAAGGCGCTGCTGTAGAGCGTGAGCGCCGCACTGGCGGCAAACCAGGCCGACGTTTCAAAGCCCAGCAGTGCCAGCCCGAAGTAGGCCAGGAACAGCTGCATCAGCAGCGGCGTGCCCTGGAACAGCTGCACGTAGCCCGCCACCAGCCGCTGCAGCATGGGCTTGCCGGAACTGCGCAGCACCAGCAGCAACAGCCCCACCAGGCCACCGCCCACAAAGGCGATCAGCGACAGCACAACGGTCCAGCGCATGGCCAGCAGCAGGTTGCGCAGGATGTCCCAGATGGTGAAGTCAACCATGGTTGCGCCCCCCGAAAAGCAGCCGGTTCCCCAGCCGGTTGAGCACGTGCCGCACGGCAATGGCCAGCAGCAGGTACATGCCCGTGGCCACGATGAAAGCCTCGAACGCGCGGAAGTTGCGGCTCTGGATCAGGTTGGCGGTGTAGCTCAGTTCCTCGGTGGCAATCTGGCCGCACACGGCCGAGCCGAGCATGACGATGATGATCTGCGACACCAGCGCAGGCCACACACGCCGCAGCGCAGGCGGCAGCACCACGCGCGTGAATGTCTGCGCAGGCGTCAGCGCCAGGCTGATGGCCGCTTCGATCTGCCCGCGCGGTGTGGCCTGCACACCTGCCCGCACGATTTCCGCGGCGTAGGCACCCAGGTTCACCACCATGGCGATCACGCTGGACCACTCCGGCGAAATGCGCAGGCCCAGCGCAGGCAGGCCGAAGAAGATGAAGAAGAGCTGGACGATGAAGGGCGTGTTGCGGATGAGCTCTACATAGGCGCCCACCGCCCAGCGCAGCGGCGCCGCACCGGCGGTGCGACCCCAGGCGCAGGCAATGCCCAGCAGCAGGCCCACCACGGCAGACACCGCCGTGAGCCCCAGCGTCCAGGCCGCGCCCTTGAGCAGCATGGGCCACTCGATCAGCACGGCAGAAAAGTCAAGTTCGATGGCCATGGCCTGCTTTCTGGGGTGCCAGGTTCACTCGGGCAGGTTGCCTGCCGGGCGCTTCAGCCACTTCTGGGCCAGTTTGTCCAGGTCGCCGCTGGTCTTGGCCTGGGCGATGATGGCGTTGACCTTCTGGCGCAGCGCGTCCTCGCCCTTGGCCACGCCGATGAAGTTGGGGCTGTCCTTCAGCAGCACCTTGTACTCGGTGCCCAGCTGCGGGTTGCGCTGCATCATGTTCTCTGCCACCGAAACGCCCGTGGCAATCAGCTGCGTCTGCCCGGAAACGAACGCCGACACGGTGGCGTTGTTGTCCTCGAAGCGCTTGATGTCGGTGCCAGCGGGTGCCAGCTTGGTCAGCTCCTGGTCTTCAATGGCGCCGCGCGTGACGGCCACGCTCTTGCCTGCCAGATCGCCCAGGCCCTTGATGGCCATGGACTTGGGCGCGAAGATGCCCTGGAAGAAGGGCGAGTAGGCAGCGGTGAAGTCGATCACCTTCTCACGCTCGGGGTTCTTGCCCAGGGTAGAGATGACGAGGTCGGCCTTCTTGCTCTGCAGGTAGGGAATGCGGTTGGCGCTGGTCACCGGCACCAGCTCGATCTTCACGCCCATCTTGGTGGCGATGTACTTGGCCATGTCCACGTCCAGGCCCTGGGGTTGCAGGTCGATGCCCACGAAGCCGTAGGGCGGAAAGTCGGTGGGGATGGCGATCTTGATGAGCTTGGTCTTCTCGATGTCGGCCAGGGCATTCTGGGCGCTGGCCAGGCCAGTGGTGCCAAGCAGGGCCAGGCCGATGCTGGCGGCGAGCAGGTGACGTTTGGTGACTTTCATAGAACGGCTCCGAGGTAGGTTGAGGAGGGGAGGGGATCGGTGGTGTCGGTGCTGCCCGCCTTGCGCCGGGAGCGTTTTGCGGGAGTGGGTGCGCCGCCCACGGGCGAGAGTGCTTCGCGCAACTGGGCCAGCGGGTCGGCCACCACGGCGTCCAGCCGCAGCGCCTGCTGCACATGGCCAATGTGTGTGGCCATCAGCGCTTCGGCGCGTGCCGTGTCGCCACGCTCCAGCGCCTGCACGATTTCCACATGCTCGTTGCAGGACTGCACCGCGTCGTGCGTGGACTGGTAGAGCATGGCGATGAGGGTGGTGCGCGCCGTGAAGTCGCGCAGCGTGTCAGCCAGCAGCTGGTTACCCAGGCATTCGGCCAGGCAGACATGGAAGTCGCCCAGCAGGTAGCTGCGGCGGCCCACGTCGTCACCCTGCAGGGCGGCCTTTTCTTCTTGTATGTGGCGCTTGAGCCGGGTGAGCTTGGTCTTGTCCATCGGGGCGGCGCTGCGGATCAGCCCGGTCTCGATGACGCGGCGGGCCTCGAAGGCCTCGCGGGCTTCCGCCTCCGACGGCTGCACCACGTACCAGCCGCGCCGCGCGCTCACTGTGACGATGCCGCGCGCGGTGAGCTGCATCATGGCCTCGCGCACCAGGGTGCGGCTGCAGTCGAACAGTATGGACAGCGCCTGCTCGCCCAGGCGGCTACCCGGCGCCAGTTTCTGGGCCAGTATGGCTTCGACGATGCGGTCTGCAATGACGCTGGAGTTCATGGTGTGGGCTCGTAGTTGAGCCACACCTTGCTAGAACCGTGCCAGCTGTTATCAGCCTTGTATGCAAGATTTGCGCATCAAAGACGTGCGCAAACGGGGTGCTCTTGGTGATGTGTGCACCGAAATGGCGTGCCCATTGACTTCATGGCGCCGAGCACGCGCTGGTCAGCGGTCGCGCCGCTCCATGCGCCGGTTCAGGCTCAAGGCACCCAGCGTGCAGGCCACGCCCGACAGCAGGTACACCGTTACGGCCAACAACCCAAACTGGGCAGACAGGTACAGGGCCACCAAAGGCGCAAAGGCCGCGCCAATGATCCACGCCAGATCAGCCGACAGGGCAGCGCCGGTGTAGCGGTACCGGGGCGAAAAATTGGCCGTGACCGTGCCCGATGCCTGGCCGTAAGACAGGCCCAGCAGCACAAACCCCAGCAACAAGAACATGGTGCTGCCGACTTCGCCGGTACTGAGCAGCACGGGCGCCATGAAGCTGAACACGCCGATCAGCACCGCCATGCCGCCCAGCAGTTTGCGGCGGCCGAGGTGGTCCGACAGCCAGCCCGACACCATGATGGCGCCCGCAGCCAGGAAAGCGCCCACGATCTGCACGCCCAGGATCTGGGTGACAGACTGGTCTGAGTACAGCGTGATCCACGACAGCGGGAACACCGTGACCAGATGGAACAGCGCGAAGCTGGCCAGCGCGGCAAAGGCACCCAGCAACACGTTGTTGCCCTCATCGCGCATCACGCGGCTAACGGGCACGGGTTGCAGTTCACGCTCCTTGAGCAGCTCCGTGTAGGACTGCCCCACCACCAGGCGCAACCGGGCAAAAAGGGCCACCACGTTCACGGCAAAGGCCACGAAGAACGGATAACGCCAGCCCCAGTCCAGGAACTCTTGCGCGCTCAGGCTGCTGTAGAGGTACGTGAACAGCCCTGCGGCCAGCACAAAGCCCAAGGGCGCGCCCAGCTGGCCGATCATGGCGTACCAGCCCCGGCGCTCCTTGGGGGCAGACATGGCCAGCAACGAGGGCAAGCCGTCCCAGGAGCCCCCCAGAGCCAGCCCTTGCCCCACACGCAGGATGAGCAGGGTCACGATGGCGGCGAGCCCCGCCTCTTTGTAGCTGGGCAGGAACGCCATGCCCACCGTGCACACCCCCAGCACAAACAGTGCAATGGTGAGTTTGGTGCCCCGCCCCCAGCGCCGTTGCACGGCCATGGAAATGGCCGTGCCCACCGGCCGGACCACAAAGGCCACAGCTAGGAGCGCGAACGCCATCAGGGTGCCGTCCAGGCGCGACAGGAAGGGAAACAGCAGCGACGGGAAGACTAGAACGCACGCGATCCCGAAAACGAAGAAATCGAAATATTCGGACGACCGTCCGATGATCACGCCCACGGCGATCTCGCTGGGGGTGACGTCCTCATGCGTATCCGCCCGGGAGAGGGAGGCTGCACTTTCTTCAAAACCAGCAGCAGGGAAGGTGGCAGTGGCGGGGCTGCTCATGAACAAAACTCCTAGACGTGAAAGTAATCTGACAGTTCCGTTCTACACGCAACCGCCACCCGCCACAAGTGAGCTTTCACTAAACACGGCGCAAAAAGTGGCCAGAACCCCGATTTGCACCAATTTGGGGCGCAAAAGTTTGACCTTGGACAAAATGTCCAATCGACAAAACGGCTAGGAGCGGTAAATTCGCGGGCATTCCGTTATCCGTGTTTACCCTAATTCGGCACCCTGGCCGCGTTTTTCACATGCTCAAACTTCCCCCACTTCGCGGGCCCGCCTGGCTGGCCGCCTTGTTGGCCCTGGGCAGCCTTGCGGGCTGCAGCAAGGCTGTTGTGCTCAACCCCGCTGGTGATGTTGCTGCGCAGCAAGGGCAACTTGTCATCACCGCCACGTTGCTCATGCTGATCATCATCGTCCCGGTGATCGCCCTGACCCTGCTGTTTGCCTGGAAATACCGCCAGGGCAACACCGAAGCCGAGTACGACCCCGAGTGGCACCACTCCACCAAGCTGGAACTGGTGATCTGGACGGTCCCCCTGCTCATCGTCATCGCCCTGGGTGCCATCACCTGGATCGGCACCCACAAGCTCGACCCCTACCGGCCGCTGGACCGCATTGACGCGCAGCGCCCCGTGCCTGCCGACATGCAGCCGCTGGAGGTGCAGGTCGTCGCCATGGACTGGAAGTGGCTGTTCTTCTACCCGGAGCAGGGCATCGCCACTGTCAATGAACTGGCCGCACCGGTGGACCGCCCCATCCTGTTCAAGCTCACGGCGACTTCGACCATGAACGCCTTCTACGTGCCCGACCTGGCCGGCATGATCTACGCCATGCCCGGCATGCAGACCGAGCTGAACGCCGTGATCAACAAGCCCGGTGTCTACAAGGGCATGTCGTCTCATTACAGCGGCGCGGGATTTTCGGGCATGACGTTCAAGTTCCACGGTCTGAGCGACAGCGACTTTGCCCAATGGGTGCAAAAAGCCAAGACCGAAGGCCGCCCCCTCGACAAGGGCACGTACCTGAACCTAGCCAAGCCGAGCGAGCGCGACCCCGTGCAACGCTTCGCCTCGGTGGAAGAAGGCCTGTACGACAAAGTGCTCAACCGCTGCGTGGAGGACGGAACGCTGTGCATGCACCACATGATGGCCATCGACGCCCGAGGCGGCGAAGCCTTTGTTCGCTCAGCAGGCCTCAACCTGCCCCAAGACGTGTGCACCCTGCAGGACGCTGACCAGGTGATGGCAGCACTTGAACTTCGATGAGCCTCCCCATGACCTCTGAAAACCTAACTTCCGCCCACTGGGCGCTGGGCCGCCTGAGCTGGGACGCCGTACCCATGGCGCACGAGCCCATCGTGCTGTGGACCTTCATTGCCGTGCTGCTGGGCGGCGTCGCCGTGATGGCGATGATCACCCGGTTCCGCCTGTGGGGCACGCTCTGGCACGACTGGATTTGCAGCATCGACCACAAGCGCATCGGCATCATGTACATGATCCTGGGCCTGGTGATGCTGCTGCGCGGCTTTGCCGACGCGGTGATGATGCGCCTGCAGCAGGCCATGGCCTTTGGCGACAACATGGGCTACCTGCCGCCGCACCACTACGACCAGATCTTCACCGCTCACGGCGTGATCATGATCTTCTTCGTGGCCATGCCGCTGGTGACGGGCCTGATGAACTACCTCGTGCCGCTGCAGATCGGCGCGCGCGACGTGTCGTTCCCCTTCCTCAACAACTTCAGCTTCTGGATGACCACCGCCGGTGCCGTGCTGGTGATGGTGTCGCTGTTCCTGGGCGAGTTCTCCACCTCCGGCTGGCTGGCGCTGTCCAACCTGGGCGCGCAGAGCGCCAGCACCGGGCTGGACTACTACATCTGGGCGCTGCAGATCGCGGGGGTAGGCACCACGCTTTCAGGTATCAACCTGATCGTCACCATCATCAAGATGCGCGCCCCTGGCATGAGCCTGATGAAGATGCCCGTCTTCACCTGGACGGCACTGTGCACCAACGCGCTGATCGTGGCGTCCTTCCCGGTGCTGACGGCTGCGCTGGTGCTGATGTCGCTGGACCGCTACGTGGGCACCAACTTCTTCACCAACGAGCTGGGTGGCAACCCCATGCTCTACGTGAACCTGATCTGGATCTGGGGCCACCCCGAGGTCTACATCCTGATCCTGCCGGTGTTCGGCGTCTTCTCCGAGGTGGTCGCCACCTTCAGCGGCAAGCGCCTGTTCGGCTACACGTCGATGGTCTACGCCACGGTCTGCATCACCATCCTGTCCTACCTGGTGTGGCTGCACCACTTCTTCACCATGGGCTCGGGCGCCAGCGTCAACTCGTTCTTCGGCATCACGACGATGATCATCT
>CAMLOF010000013.1 GCA_946481585.1 uncultured Macromonas sp.
TGTTCCATGATGCGCCCCTCTGAGAGCACGATCACTCGGTCGGCATGCTCGATGGTGCTCAGCCGGTGCGCGATCACCAGCGTTGTGCGCCCCTGCATCAGGCGTGACAGTGCGTCCTGCACCAATCGCTCCGATTCATTGTCCAGGGCGGAGGTCGCCTCGTCCAGGATGAGGATGGGGGCGTCCTTGTAGATGGCCCGAGCTATGGCCAAGCGCTGACGCTGGCCACCAGAGAGTTCCGTGGCGTTGTGGCCAACCGGCGTGTGTATGCCCTGTGGCAGGCTGTTGACCATGTCGCCCAGGTTGGCGGACTGCAGCGCGGCCAGTACGCGGGTGTCGTCTACCTCGGCGCCCAGTGCCACGTTGCCTGCCAGCGTGTCGTTGAGCATGACAACGTCCTGGCTCACCATGGCGAATTGCGAGCGCAGGTTGCGCAGGTCCCAGTCGGGCAGGGGGGTGCCATCAAGCTTGACCGTACCCTCGCTCACTTCCACGAAGCGGGGCAGCAGGTTGGCCAGGGTCGTCTTGCCCGAGCCAGAAGGCCCCACCAGCGCCACCACTTCGCCTGGGCGAACCTCCAGCATCACGTCGCGCAACGCCGCACCTTCCTTGCCCCGGTAGCGCACAGTCACGTGTTCAAAACACAAATGGCCCTGGGCGCGTGCAGCCTTGTGGTGCCCGCTGGATTGTTCGGGTGCGTCCTCGATCAGCTCCAAAGCGCGCTCCAACGCCGCCAGCCCCCTGGTCACCGGTCCCGCCACATCGGCCAGTTGCCTGATGGGGGTGATGAGCATGAGCATCGCCGTGACGAAACCCACGAAGCCACCCACGGTGACGCCCTGGCCGCTGCTTTGCCAAAGCGCCACAGCAATCACCGCAGACAAGGCCGCGGCGGCGAGCAACTGTGTGACCGGCGTCATGGCGGCACTGGCAATGGTGGCCTTCATGGCCAGCCGGCGCAATGAGACGCTCAATTGATCGAAGCGGCGCGCCTGTTGTGCTTCGGCGCCGTGCAGACGGATCATGCGGTGGGCCAGCACGTTTTCTTCCACCACGTAGGCCAGCTCGTCAGTCGCACCTTGGCTTGTGCGCGTCAACTGGTAAAGGCGACGAGACAGCACACGCATCACCCACACCAGCGCGGGGAAGAGGCTCATCACAATCAGCGTCAGCTGCCAGTTCAGGTAAAACAGGTAGCCCAGCAATGCGACCAGCGTCAGCGTGTCCTTGGTCACGCTCAGGAAGGCGTTGACCAGCAGCGTGGCACCGGTTTGCACCTCATAGACCAGCGTGTTCGACAACTTGCTGGCGTTCTGTTGCGAAAACAACTCCATGCGCGCCGAGTTGAGCCGCTCGAACATGGCGCGGCGCAGAGCCAGCATGCCTTCGTTGGCGGTATAGGTCAGGGCGTACTTGGCCAGGAAGCTGGCAATGCCGCGGATGCCAAACAGGCCCATCAGGGCCACCGGGACCATCCACAGCGGAAAGCTGTCTTCCACAAAGCCTTCATCCAGCAACGCCTTGAGCAGCGCGGGTATGGCAGGTTCCGTGGCCGCCACCACGATGGTGGCCAGCGCTGCAATCGCAACACCCATTCGGGCGCCCTCGAAATAAGGTATCAACCGGCGCAGCCGCTGCCACAGCGTTTGCGAAGGTGGAGTGAAGTTCGGCGTTTCGGTGCGGGTGTTGTCTGTCACAAGCTGCAATTCCGGGCAATGCGAGGCCGCCCGGGAACCCTTTTGGAAACATCTTGTCACTTCAAGGGTGGGCGCGTCCGGTATTATCGGCGCGTTGTGTCACAGTCAGGGCGACTTGTGCTCGCCTTGGCCATGGTCAAAAAAATATGACGCTTTTACACCCCTTTCGTTTTCCAGTGGCCGCAAGCCGCCGTCAGTGCCTGGGGACGCTTGCCGGTGCAGGCCTGATGGCAAGTCCCTTGGGCCAGGCCTGGGCACAGTTCCGGGTCGAAGTGTCCGGTGTCGGACTCAAGCAAATCCCATTCTCCATCGCCAATTTCCGTGTGGCCGGTGCGCCTGCGGGGGTTGATGTACCCGCGATCATCCGCGCTGACCTGGAGCGCAGCGGCCTGTTCCGCATGGTGCAGGGCGGCAATGAAGTGCTCGACGAGAATGCCCGCCCAGACTTGGGCATCTGGCGTGACCGCACGGTGGATGCCCTGGTGACCGGTAGCGTCACCCGCCTGGCCGACGGCCGCTATGACGTTCGTTTCCGGTTGTGGGATGTGGTCAAGGCCCAGGACTTGGGTGGAGTGAGCTTTCCCGTCAGCCAGGCAGATTTGCGGCTCGCAGCGCACCGCGTTGCAGACCAGGTCTATGAAAAGCTTCTCGGCCACCCGGGCGTGTTCTCCACGCGCATTGCCTACGTTTCCAAGCAGGGCGAGCGGTACAACCTCTGGGTGGCAGATGCCGACGGCGAGAACCCCCAGACCGCGCTGGCAAGCCCCGAACCCATCATTTCACCTGCATGGTCGCCCAACGGTGGCCAACTGGCCTACGTTTCCTTTGAAGCCCGCAAGCCGGTGATCTATACGCATGAGGTGTCGTCAGGCAGACGGCGGCTGCTGGCCAATTTCAAGGGCTCCAACAGCGCTCCGGCCTGGTCGCCAGACGGGCGCCAACTGCTGGCCACGCTCACGCTGGGAGGCAATTCCCAGATCTACGCACTTGACTCGGCCGGCGGCCCGCCGCAGCGGTTGAGCCAGAGCAGCAGCATCGACACCGAGCCCGCGTACTCGCCAGACGGCAAGTCGATCTACTTCGTCAGCGACCGTGGTGGCTCGCCCCAGATCTACCGCATGGCCTCCAACGGGCGTGGGGCAGATCGGGTCACCTTCGATGGCAGCTACAACATCTCCCCGGCCGTCAGCCCTGATGGCCGTTGGATGGCGTACATCTCGCGCACGGGTGGAGCGTTCAAGCTGCAGCTGATGGATCTTTCCAGTGGCGCAGTCACCGCGTTGACCGACACCACAGCAGACGAAAGCCCGAGCTTCGCACCCAACAGTCGTCTGATCATTTACGCCACCAAGCAACAAGGCCGTGAGGCGCTCATGACCACCACCCTGGACGGGCGGATCAAGACGCGCTTGGCCAGTGCGCCCGGCGACATTCGCGAGCCCCACTGGGGGCCGTTTCTGGCCTGATTTTTTCTTAACCTCCCTCTCATTGCGAGTTGTCCATGTCGAGTTTCCTTTCTTCCCAAAGTCGCCAACGCCGTGCTTTCGGTGCGCATCGCTGGTCTGCCGCTGGCGCGCTGGTGGCCGCCTTGGCGCTGGCCGGTTGTGGCTCTAGCGTCAAGCTGGATGAAAACGTTCCCGTGACCGACCGTTCTGGCGTGCCCGTTGGCCAGGCCGGTGCAGGTGGCGCAGGTTCCGGCTCCACATCCGGGGTGGACCAACGCAGCGTGACGGGTGTGCAGGCTGGTTCCCAGGTGCCCGGCCAGCCGCCGCAGAACCTCTCTCGCGTGATCTATTTTGATTACGACGACTTCACCGTGCGCCCGGAATTCACGGCCACGCTGGATGGCCATGCACGCTTCCTGAATGCCGACCGCCAGCGCCGCGTGGTGCTGGAAGGCCACACCGACGAACGCGGCGGCCGTGAATACAACTTGGCCCTGGGCCAGAAGCGCTCTGAAGCGGTGCGTCGTGCGCTCTCTCTGCTGGGCGTCACCGAGGCGCAGATGGAGTCTGTGAGCTTCGGTGAAGAGAAGCCCGCTCGCGCTGGTGCTGATGAAGAGTCCTATCGCCTCAACCGCCGCGTTGAGCTGTCCTACCGATGAACGCTTGCCGATCTGTCTTGAAACTGGGTGCGGTGGCCGCCGTTGCCATCATGGCGTCGCTGCCATCCCATGCGGCGCTGTTTGGTGACGACGAAGCCAGGCGCGCCATCCTCGACTTGCGGGGCAAGGTCGAGGCGAACAAGCAGGCCGCCGAGGCTGCCAACCGCGACCTGGCTGAGCAACTCAAGGCCATGATCGAAGAGAACGGCGCGCCCACCAGGCGTGCCATGCTCGACCTGGTCAACCAGATCGAGGCTTTGCGTGCCGAGGTCGCGCAACTGCGCGGTCAGAACGAGCGCATGGCCAAGGAGCTGGCAGAAATCCAGCAACGGCAGAAAGACGTGAGCAGCGCGGTGGACGAACGCCTGCGTGTGCTGGAGCCGATCAAGGTTGCTGTTGACGGACAGGAGTTCCTGGCTCAGCCGGACGAAAAGGCTGCCTTTGAGGCTGCCATGGATGTTCTGCGTGCCACAGACTTCCCGCGAGCGGCACAGCTTTATGGGCAGTTCATCCAGAAGTACCCGTCAAGCGGTTACGTGCCTGTTGCGCTTTACTGGCAAGGCAATGCCTACTACGCAGGCCGCAACTACAAGGAGGCCATTGCAAGTTACCAGCGCCTGATCGCTCGCACGCCTGGCCACCCCAGGGTGCCCGAGGCCAAACTTGCCATTGCCAACTGCCAGCTCGAACTCAAGGACTCGCGCGCGGCCAAGGCGACGTTGCAAGACTTGGTCAAGGCCCACCCAGACACCGAAGCCGGCGCCACAGCCAAGGACCGCCTCGCCCGCATGAAGTGACGGACGGGGTCTCCCCAGAAGTTCATACAATCTGGGGTATGGAACTCTCCGATATCCAAAGCCTGCAGACACAGGTTCTGTGGGCTGCTTTTTTTGTATCTGTCGCTTTCGGTGCCATTGCACAGCGCACCCATTTCTGCACCATGGGTGCGATCAGCGACATTGTCAACATGGGCGACTGGACCCGCATGCGCATGTGGGGGCTTGCCGTTGGCGTGGCCATGATCGCTTTTTACGCCATGGCCTGGCTTGGATGGATAGACCCTTCGCAAACCATCTATGCCAGCGGGCGTGTTATCTGGTTGTCTGCGCTGGTGGGTGGCGCTCTGTTTGGCTTTGGAATGGTGTTGGCCTCAGGCTGCGGCAGCAAGACGCTGGTGCGAATTGGTGGCGGTAGCCTCAAGTCGCTGGTGGTCTTCTTCGTGATGGGCGTGGCGTCGTTCGCCACGTTGCGAGGCGTGACTGCCGTGCTGCGGGTGAACACGGTGGACAAAGTCGCCTTCGATATGCCTGGTGGCAGTGCGCTGCCCGCCTGGCTCTCTGCCATCATGGGGTGGGAGGCATCGTCCACGGGCCTGGTGTTGGGCTTGTTTGTTGGCGGGGCGCTGGTCATCTGGGCTCTTGCTGGTGAAGGTCTTCGTTCGTCCGGCAATGCCTTGTTTGGTGGGCTTGGGATAGGGGCGACAGTGGCGGCTATCTGGTGGGTCACGGGCAAGCTGGGCTTTGTGCCAGAACACCCCGAAACCCTGGAAGCTGTCTACCTGGCGACCAATTCGGGCCGCATGGAGTCGCTCACCTTTACGGCACCCATGGCCTATGCCCTGGACTGGCTTATCTATTTCAGCGACACATCCAAGGTGCTGACTCTGGGCGTTGTCTCCGTCGGTGGCGTTATTGCCGGGTCTTTTGTGCAGACTGTCGCCTCGCGCAGCTTCCACTGGGAAGGTTTTCGCAGCACGCAAGACACTGCGCTGCATATTGGCGGCGCAGTCTGCATGGGTGTGGGCGGCGTCACTGCCATGGGCTGCACGGTGGGTCAGGGCCTTTCGGGCCTCTCGACCCTGAGCCTGACCAGCATGATTGCTGTTGCTGGCATTGTTTTGGGAGCGCTGGGTGGTTTCCGCTTCCAGATGTGGCTGCTTGAACGCGATTGACTTCATCCGTCACTGAAATGCCTGTGATGGCTCCATTCGACTCGGAAGGTTTTGAGCGCCGGTTTGGCGGGCTTCGCCGCCTCTATGGGCCGTCCGCGGCGCAACGCGTTTTTGATGCGCATGCCGTGGTTGTGGGTGTGGGCGGTGTGGGCTCTTGGGCGGCCGAGGCTTTTGCACGCAGTGGCGTGGCGCACCTCACGTTGATCGACATGGACCACGTAGGCGAATCCAACACCAACCGGCAGATCCACGCCCTCGACTCGACGCTGGGTCAGGCGAAGATACTGGCAATGCGGGAGCGTATTGCGCAGATCAACCCGTGGGCACGCGTTGATGTGGTGGACGATTTCGTTACGCCGCAGAACTGGGCGTCGCTGGTGGAGTCGCTGAAGCAAGATGGGCAAACCCTGGCGGTGTTTGACGCCTGTGATCAGGTAGCTGCCAAGGTGACCATGGCGGCATGGGCGCTGGATACCGGTGCGCTCTTCGTGAGTGCGGGTGCAGCGGGCGGCAAACGGTTGGGGCACTTGGTTGAAGTGGCAGACCTGGCGTTGACTACGCATGACCCTTTGCTCGCCCAACTCCGTTACCGGCTGCGCAAGCACCACGGCGCGGCGCGAGACGGTGAGATTGGCGTGCCGTGCGTTTTCAGTCGGGAATCTGTTGCGCAACCTGACGCTTCGTGTGTGCTGCCGGGTGAGGCAGATGGTTCTCTGAATTGCCACGGTTATGGCTCCAGCGTGGCGGTGACTGCAACGTTTGGGCTGTGTGCCTCTGGCTGGCTGATGGACCAACTGGCTCGCGGCCAAACGATTTTGAAGAAAAAATCGAGACCTCGAAAAACAGCAAAAAATTGACGCTATAATCTAAGGCTTAGCTCTCAAGCATATTGATTGCTAAACTTAAAGGTTGGGTCGTTAGCTCAGTTGGTAGAGCAGCGGACTTTTAATCCGTTGGTCGCAGGTTCGAATCCTGCACGACCCACCAACCAAACAATCTGTACAAAGCGTGACGGCATTGCCGTTGTGCAGCGTTAAAGGTTGGGTCGTTAGCTCAGTTGGTAGAGCAGCGGACTTTTAATCCGTTGGTCGCAGGTTCGAATCCTGCACGACCCACCAAAATGAATCAAGCACTTGGTTGAAAGATCCGGTGCTTTTTTCTTTCTGGTCAGGCTTGGGCCAGTATCTTTTGAACCAAGGGGTGGACCACGCGGCGGTGTGCGCTGATCGCGTAGAAGTGTTCCTCCACACCGTCGCAGGGCCCGATCAACTTGACCTGACTGCGCTGCTGCAGCTCTTCGCGAACGGCCAGGGCTGCTGGAAACACCCCCAGGCCACGCCCGCCGAACGTTTCCAACAACGCGCTGTCTTCAAATTCACCAACCACGCGGGGTCGTAGCCCCTGGCTGCTGAGCCAATGGTCCAGATGCCCCCTTACAGTGGAGTGCGCTGTGGGCAAGAGCAGCGGCACGCGTTCCAGTGACGCTGGAAAGTCATCGTGGGCCTGCTCGAACCATTGAGGTGTGCCGTACCAGCCCATGCCCGAAACCCCAAGGTGGTGGTTGTGAACCTTGAGGTGAGGCGTGAATGGTGTGGGGTGGTCGGCCAGCACCACATCCAGCTTGTGTACCGCCAGGTCGGCCAGCAGGTCGGCCATCTCACCCTCGTGGCAGACCAGGCGCAGGTCAGGTGTGTCAAGCACTGGCTGCAGAAGGCGCTGTACCTCCAGCTTGGGCAAGCCGTCGGCTATGCCCACGTTGAGTCGCATCACGGGCGCCTGCGCAGCCGCTCGTGCCTGTTCGGGGAGCGCTTCACCCAACTCGAAGATCTGCTCGGCTTGGCGGAAGACGGCTGCACCCGCATCGGTAAGGGCCACGCCGCGCCCGGCAGGCTTGAGCAATTGGCAGCCCAGGTCCTTTTCAAGTTCGCGCACCTGGGCACTGACGGTCTGAACAGCCATGTTCATGCGCGCGGCGGCATGCGACATTCCGCCTTCCTTGGCCACCATCCAGAAGTAATACAGGTGTTTGTAGTTGAAGACGAGGCTCATGAACTTGTTTTCAAGCTTTCGCTTATTTGGGATGAACGGTGCAATATTTTCTGCTTTTTTCTCGGGTTTGCAAGGCGTAAGGTCGAGTCTTGTTCCCACTTCACAGGAGAAGTAGCATGCAAGTCATCGTTGAAACCCGTGCACCGCAAGGAGCCGAATGGCGCTCATGGTCTGAGCAACGCGTCAGGTTCGCGATGCGCCGTTTGCAGTCCTTGGTGCCGTTGGCAAAGGTGCGTCTTTCCGATGTGGCGGGCGGGCAGCGGATCAGCAACAAGCGTTGCCAGATCCAGTTACGCACTGACAAGCAGGGCGTGCTCGTGGTGGAGGCCGAGGCACCTGATTGGCGCAGCGCACTCGACAATGCGTTGGGACGCGCCGTTCACGTTCTGACGCGCGGCTGGCACCGGACGCAGAAGCGCTCCAGAGCAAGGGTTTCGATTTCACAGCTGTCTGCTGCCGTTTGACGACCCCGTATGCCGCGCACGGCCACTTGCAGTGGCATGATGCGCGGCATGCAAAAAGACGATATCAAAGACTGGCCTGACCATGTAGCTGCGGTGCCCCTGGACAAGGCCTACCGGTTGCTCAACCATGGGCCGACGGTTCTGGTTTCGGCCAGTCATGGCGGTGTTGACAACGTGATGGCGGCAGCATGGGCTTGCGCTCTGGACTTTGCGCCCCCGAAGGTCACCGTGGTTCTGGACAAGTCGACACGCACACGGGAACTGGTGGAAGCCAGTGGCTGGTGGGTCTTGAGTGTTCCCAACGTCTCGTTGGCCGCGTTGACTTTGGGAGTGGGCACCGACAGTGCTCGTGGCATGCCGGACAAGTTGCTCAAGCATGGCGTTGGCACGTTTCGTACGCCAGACGTGCCAGTTCCGCTGGTGGTTGGGTGCAGTGCCTGGCTGGCATGCCGGCTGGTGCCGGAGCCGCACAACCAGCAGACCTACGACTTGTTCATAGGTGAGGTGGTTGGTGCCTGGGCAGATGAACGCGTGTTCCGTTCTGGCCGCTGGTGTTTTGAGGACGCGCCACGGGAGTTGCGCACACTGCATTACGTCGCGGGCGGTCAGTTTTACGTCACCGGCGAGTCTCTGCAGGTTTGAGGGAGCTTACGGGTACTGGCGCAAGCGTTTGTATCGTGCGCTGGGGTTACCCGTGGATTCGACCAGTGCGTAGCCATTGACGTGCCACTCGATGCTTTCAAGCTCACTGGGTGGCTGTGAACCTTGAGCCTGGCGGGCCAAGGTCAGGTGGGGTGTGTAGGGCCGGTCGTCGGTTGTAACGCCAAGGTCTTCCAAAGCCAATCGCAGGTGCTGGTGCAATTCACGCAACTCCTGGGGCGTTTCGTGGGCACAAAGCACTGCCAAGCCATGAGGCCAGATGAGGGGGGAGGTGAGTTGCAGCGTGAATGGCTTGAAAGGTGCGTGCAACGCGGACTCAAGTTCCGCAAATCTGGCCTTATCAAAAGACCCGATGAAGTGCAGAGTCACGTGCCAGTCTGGCGGTGAGTAGCGCCTTACCGTCGGGGGCCAATGCCAGCCCTCGGCGTGATGCGCAATCTGTTCACGAGCGCTTTCGTCGGGCCAGAGCGCCACAAAAAGCCTGGCCGTGTCTTGCTTCAACGCGCCTCCAGGCGCAGTTCGACCACCGGTTTGCACGCAGTGGCTGCGGAGGCCGCATCGCCTGGCTTTGCGGCGGGGGCAGCCGAGGACGCCACACACGGGGCAGTGTTCATGAACAGTCGGTCTGTGGGTACCTGGTGCTCGATCAGGTAATCCTTCACCGCTACCGCGCGGGCCAAGGCCAGTTCACGCATGGCGTCGGATGTCACGGGTATGGAGGCCAGCAGCAGCGACTCCATCTCGGGCAAGGGAATGTCCTTTGCGATTCCGATGATGTTGCGAGGCTTGGGAATGTCTGCTCGCCGGTAGACCTCTTTGAGCAGGGTTGGGTATTCTTCTGCCTTCACGCTGACGGACGCGTTGATGGTTTGCCCGTCGCGTGCCAACTGCCGACGTTTTTCCGCTTGAATCCATTCGTCCAGGCGTGCACGACGCCAGCCCTCGCGCTCGGTTTCAAGGTCGCTGTGCCCGACGACGGTGAGTTGCAGTGCCGGTCGATCACTCAGGGCCTTGGCCACGGCATCCAGGCTTTTGGTCGCGTCGGCGTTCAGGCTTCGCTGCCCAGGCAGGAATGCCACTTGCGACATGTCTTCGCCGCCACCGGAGAATGCGCTGGCAAGCAGGGAAAACGGTGCCGTGATGGCTTTGCCGATCAGGTTGAAGATGAGGCGCACGACGATGGGGCCGATACGGAACTGCGGGTCGTTGATGGACCCGCTCACTGGCAGGTTGATGTCGATGACGCCGTTGCGGTCGGCCAGCAGGGCCACGGCCAGCTTGACGGGAAGGTTGGGGGCCTCACTGTCGGGGGAGCGGTCACCAAATCGCAGTTGATTGAGGATGACCTGGTTGGTGGCGTTGAGCGTGCCATCGGGGTCGATCCGGTAGTTCACGTCCATGCTGAGTTTGCCGCGCTCTATGCCATAGCCTGCGTACTTGACTGTGTAGGGCGACAGGGGGGGGAGTTCCAGCTCTCTCACCACACCCTTGATGTCCATGGCCAAGGGCTTGGCCAGGGGGTTGAGCTTGCCAGAAATGTCTAGCGTGGCCGTACCTTCGACGCGGCCGCGCAACGACAGGTCGGCCATTTGCGGCGGGGCACCCGCAGTAGTGCTGGCAAATGCGCCCAGGGAGCCGCTGAGGTCACTCAGGTTGGCCGAGTAGTTCGGGCGGATGAACCGGTCAGCAAAGGCGACCCGGCCATTGACCAAGCCGACGGGGCCAAAGCGTATGTCGGCTGCAGACGCGCTGGCAGGGGCGGCGGGCTGAGCTGGTGTGCTGGGCTCCGTTGTGGTGTTGGCAGCAGACGCCTGAACATTGTTCGGCGCTGACCGGACAAGGTCTTGCAGGTTGATGCGGCCGGTTTCGTCGATGAGGACACGGGCGTAGTAGTCGCTGAGGACCGTCTCGGCGACGTTCAGTTTGAGGGGCTGGGTTGCGCTCCAGGCCAGATCAATACCGCGAAGGTTCAGGGCCTTCCAGTTCAGCAGGTCTTCACTGGGTTGCAGGGTGTTGGCGCGGAAATCTTCAACGGCCAGGTCGCCACGGAAACCGACTTTTGTGCCAGCCGCTGGCATGCCGACGTCGATTGTTCCGCGAACGCTGGTATCTGCGCGAAGCAGTTCCAGGTTGAGGTACTGGGCCACGTAGGGCTCAAAAGCATGAAGCGGGAGGTGGTCGGCGTTCAGACGCCCTTGCCAAAGCAGGCCATTCTGTGCCGTCAATGGTCCGGAACCCGGTGGCAGGCGCAGGTTGCCCTGGAAGCGCAGACTGCCAGGGTTGGTTCGCCGCCCCTCTGCGGTGCCGCTCAAGTTCAACGCCAGCGACATGGGCATCAGCGCCTGCTTTTCGGCCATCGGCTGGATTTCCTGCAAGTCGAGCCGCAGGTCCTGGATGTTCAGCCGCACTGGCTGGCCGGGGGTTTCATCGCGAAAAGCTATTTTTCCGCGGTTGATTGCCAGTGCCTGTAAAGCGACTTTCCAACTTGCCTTCGGTTTTGAAACGGCTTCGGCACCTGTCTTGGCGTCAGTGTCAGTGGGGGCCGTGTGCAGCCATTCCTGGAACATCCATTGGCCGTTGGCTCGGCGCGAAACGTTCGCTTGTGGTCCGTCGGCGGCAATCTTGGCGATATTGACCGTTTGTTTGCCGGTATGCACCGAAGCGTTTTCCAACTTCAGGCTGTCCAGTCCTGCCAAGGTCTGGCGCCCCTGACGCAAGGCCAAACCTCGCAACTCCACCTGCTTTGCCACCAGTGTCAAACCTGGGTCTGGCTGATCATCAGCATTCCAGGTCACATCCAGTGTGGCGGCCAAGGCGCCGTCAAGTTCGGGTTTGAGAACGGCCGACAAGTAGGGCCGGGCAAGATTCAATGGAAGCCCTTCGAACGTCAGGTTCGTTTTTGCGGCGGCTTGCGTGGCTTCGCCGTTCCAGCTGATCGTGGCACCTGCAACTTTTGTGCTTCCCTGGAACGGCGCAGCTTTCTGCGCTGGCCAGGTGGCACCCGTCAACTGGAACTGGGTGTCTTCCAGTGTGACGTCGGCAGCCGGTGATGTGCTGGCGTCATACCAGTGAAAAATGCCGCCGTTTACCTGCAGTTTTGCCAGGGAAACCTGCCAGCTTGGGGCGGGCGCACTGTCCGTGCCGGACTTTGCGGGCGCCCATGCTCTTGCCAGACTCTCTATGTTCAAGCGGCCTTGGTTGTCTCGGCGTAGCCAGGCTTGTGGGTTGCGCAGCTCCACGCTGTTCAAGGCCAACAGGCCTGCCATGGGTTCCACGTTTTCAACGTCTACCGACAGCCGTTCAAAGCCAAACAGCGGTTTGTCTTGGCCTGAGAGACGTTCATTGACTGCCAGGTTGCTCAGGGCGGCTTTGCCCTTGATCCGGACCTTGGGTGCGTCTTGCTGCTCGAAGGTGATGGTCAGTGCCAGCTGCAATTCGGCCTGGGTTGGACGCACGGGCCATTTGGCTGGCCAGTAGGGTAGGTAGGGCGCCAGGTCGAGGTCAGGGAGCTGAATGGACGCTTCGGTGTGCCGGGTGCTGGCGAATGGGGTGGTGGATGCCGTGGTGTCGAAACGGTCACCATTGAGCATGAAGGACAGATGCGGCTGCGTGACCACATCGCGGCGGGAGGGCAGACTGCTGAGGAACGGCACCTGCAGTTGCAGTTGTTCGATCTTGTGGGTGGCGTTGACCGGCGCGTCCAGGAATTCGAAGCTGCCGTTGTTGACAGCGATGTTGAACACCGCGAACCTGGGCAAGGGCTTGGATGGCTCTTCTGGCTTCGAGAGCTTTTCCAGTACGTCGTCAATATCGTAGCGTCCCTCGCCGTTGTGCTTCAGGTAAGCCTTGGGTTCGTCAATCGTGACCGCATCAATCACGGGTGCCAAGCGCAAAAGGGACTGAAGCTCGGCGTCGACGTAGATGCGTTGGACCTCCAATTGAGGGGCGGAGCCATCTTGCCGAGCGATGCTGAGCCCACGGAGTTCGACTTCAAGCGACCATGGCTTGAAGCTGACCTCTTGCAGTTTGACTTGACGGCCCAGCACCTGGGTCAGCTGCTTTTCCACCTGCGAGCGCAGGATGGGGGGCACAGCCAGCCAACCCAGCACCCATGCAGTGACCAATGTGGCCAGTGCCCAAGCCGCGCGACGGCGCCACAGTCTTGCCCGGCCCGGTGCGTTTGAAGTACTGGCGTTTGCGGGGTGGGTTGTCATGAGCTTGCGTTGGTCTTGTGTCAGGGTCTTCCGAGCAGGAAATATACCCCCGTATAGCCCCGGGGAGCATGTACCAGGCTCAGGTAAACAGGGCCAACTGCGGTGTCCGCACCGATGAACACGCTGCTGCCCAGCCGCAGCCCTCGCCAGGAAATGTCGCGGCTGTTGGCCCAGGCGTTGCCCAGTTCGGCCGTGGCACCCGCGAACAGTGCCCGGGCAGGGCCCGCCTCAAATGGCAGGCGCTGGTAGTAGCTCAGTCGCGCCAGCATCAGGTTGTTGCCCGCGATCTGTCCAACACGGTAGCCAGACAGGTTCTGGAAGCCCCCTAGTGAGTATTCGTCCACCGCGCCCAGAGGCACATGGTTCGATCGGGCCAGGCGCAAATGTGCATTCAAGGTGTGAATGCCGTGCGTCAATACGCCAGTGATGCTGCCATCCCATCGCAGGAAACCGGTGGTTTCGCCGGACTGGCGTGTATGCCCGGCTTGTACGTCCAGCTTGAAACGGTGGCCCGATTGTGGAAAGTTTGCGTGGTCCAGCTGGTCGGTGACCACGCCCAGACGCAGCGCGCTTTCGGTCCACTCCAGAGGCCGAACGCCGCCGGGTTGAATGCCGTTGATGTACTGGGGTATCGATTTGCGCAGCGACCCAATCCAGCCCAGGCGCACATCGCCCCAGTGACCGGCCTTGCCAAGGCTCCAGCCGTGGTCCAGCCCCAGGCGGGTGGTGTGTCGCTGGAAGCGGGCAAACGGGTCGCCGACGGTATCGAACAGTTCGATGCTGCGCAATTCGTAGTCTGCGTATGCACTGAGAAAACGCGTCTGGGTCGTGCCGAGAGGTTGCAACAGTTCTGTGCGCGCGGCGATGGTGGAGCCCAGCTCGAGTTGATTGCGCCATTGCGCGCCCTGTTCGTTGAACCAGCGCCGCGTGTGGCTCAGGCGCAGGTTGAACGCGCCTTGCCCCTGGAAGTCGGTTTGGAGGTCCAGGCCAATGCGGAACTGGTTGCGGCCCCAGGGGTCGTCTCTCAACTCGTAAACCAGACCTTCGCCGGGGGAGTCCGCCGCAGGTTCGAGTCGGTAGTCAATGCGGGCAAAATCTTCCGTGGCGGCCAGACGCTGCAGGTCTGCCTCGACCTTGGCCGGGTCCAGCACGTCACCTGCCTGGGTGTCTATTCGGCTGCGCAGCCGGGGTTGCTGGTTGTCCGGTACGCCCTCTATACGCACAAAGGCCAGGCGGGTCTGGGCTTGTTCCTGCAACGTCTGGTGGGCGTTGGTGCGTGTTTCGCGCCACTCGCTGTAGCTTTGAGGGGGTATTGAAAAGCGTTCCAGCGACGACTGTACGGTCTGTGCATAGGTGTGACCCAGACCGATCAGTTCTTCGGCCTTGTCGAAGTCCGCAGCGGTGACGGTGCCCAGTGGTGGCGCAAGGAGCAAATCGGAGCGGGTCAACGTGCCTATGCTGCGCTGCACGTTCTGCTCTGTGAGGATGTTGATCATCTGCACGGTGACGCCCAACACCGTGTCCAGGGTGTCGCGGCTGGCCAGCGGCGTGCCGATGTTGACGGCGATGACAGCGTCCACACCCAGTTCGCGGGCCACATCTACAGGCAGGTTGTTCACCAGGCCCCCGTCGCCGAGGATGCGATCGTTCCAGCGAAGCGGAGAGAAGAGCCCCGGCACGGACATGCTCGCGCGCAACGCAGCGGCAAGATCACCACTGCGCAGGACGACGGCTTCGCCGGTCTCCATGTCGGTGGCTACGGCGCGAAACCGTGTGGGCAGTTCGTCAAAACTGCGCAGATTGCGGGTTGGCAGGGTGTAGCGGCGCAAGAGCAGTTCCAGCGAGCGGCTGGAGACGGCGCCTTGCGGCAGACGGAATTCGCCGTCCTTGAAGCCCAATTGAAGAACGGGGGAGAACTCGAAATCCTGCTCTTTCTGCCGCTGTGACAGACTTTGGCGCGGCGCCCGCTGGCTGAACAGGGCGTCCCAGTCCACCTTGAGGATTTCGCGTTCAATGTCGGCGACTTGCATGCCGCTGGCATACAGACCCCCAATGATGGCTCCCATGGACGTACCGACAACCACGTCCACCGGCACGCGAGCGTCTTCCAGCGCCTTGAGCACCCCCACGTGGGCAAACCCCCTGGCTCCGCCGCCGGAAAGCACCAATCCGATACGCGGGCGCACCGCGTTCGGCGCTGCTTCGGTGGCCGAGGAGGAGTCGGCAGAAAGTGCGGGCTGGCAGAGCACCAAGCCCAAAAGGAGCGGCCAAGTGCGCCGCAACCATTCAGCAAACAGACGCATGGGCGGTTCTCCGAGATGGGGTCAAGCCTGTTGGGCGTCTTTCTCGATGCCCTCGATCAAATCGCTCAACTCCAGCCAGCGTTTCTCGGCGGTTTCGGTTTCCTCCTCCAGGCGCTTGAGTTGCCGCCCTGCATCGGCCAACACCTGCGGGTCCAGTGGTGTCATCAGCTTCTGTTCCAGTTCACTGCGCAGGGTCTGGATTTCAGCGAGCCGCCGATCCAGCTTTTCCAGCTCCTGCTTGTGGGGCTTGATCTTCTGCGCCAAGGCCTGACGACGCTGCGCGTCCAGGCGGCGTTGCTCCCCAGGGTTGAGCTTGGCTACCTCTGTTGCGGTGGCTGACGGGGCTGCCTCTGGGCGAGCGGCCGCCGCAACAGCCTCGCGCTTCTGACGTGCCACGTCAAGCAGGTAGCGCTGGTAGTCGTCCAGGTCGCCATCGAAGGGAGATATCCCACCGTGCGAAACCAGCCAGAACTCGTCGCACACCGATCGCAGCAGCGCACGGTCGTGGCTGACCAGCATCACCGTGCCTTCGAATTCGTTGAGCGCGACGGCCAAGGCCTCGCGCGTGGCCAGGTCGAGGTGGTTGGTGGGTTCGTCAAGCAGCAGCAGGTTGGGGCGCTGCCAGACGATCATGCACAGTACCAGCCGCGCCTTTTCGCCACCGCTCATGGTGCCCACGGGCTGTTGCACCATGTCGCCGCTGAACTGGAAGCTGCCCAGGAAGTTGCGCAGGTCCTGCTCGCGGGTGGACTGGCCGGTGAGCGTGCCAGCGGCTTCGGTATCGCGCGCCAGGCGGATCATGTGCGCCAGCGGACTGTCGTCGGGCCGCAGCACGTCCAGCTCCTGCTGGGCGAAGTAGCCGATGTTCAGCCCCTTGCCTTCGGTGACCGTGCCTGCCAGCAGCGTCAAGGCACGTGCAACCGTCTTGACGAACGTGGATTTGCCCTGGCCGTTGGCGCCCAGGATGCCCAGGCGTTGGCCGGCCTGGACCGAGCGTGTGACGTTGCGCACGATCACGGCCTCGGCACCGTCCTCGGCGCGGTAACCAAAGGCGGCGTCGCGCAGGCTGAGCATGGGGTTGGGCAGTTGCGCGGGTTCCTGGAATTCGAAGGTGAAGTCGGCCTCGGTCAGCACCGGGGCGATCTTTTCCATGCGTTCCAGGGCCTTGACACGGCTCTGTGCCTGCTTGGCCTTGGTGGCCTTGGCCTTGAAGCGGTCGATGAAGCGTTGCAGGTGGGCAATGCGGTCCTGCTGCCGTGCATACGCCGTCTGTTGCTGCGTCAGTTGCTCGGCCCGCATGTCTTCAAAGCGGCTGTAGTTGCCGCCGTAGCGGGTCAGCCGCCCCTGGTCGATATGCAGGGTAACTTGCGTGACTGCGTCCAGGAACTCGCGGTCGTGGCTGATGACCAGCAGCGTGCCCTGGTAGCGTTTGAGCCAGCTTTCCAGCCAGACCAGGGCGTCCAGGTCCAGGTGGTTGGTGGGTTCGTCGAGCATCAGCAGGTCGCTGGGGCACATCAGCGCGCGCGCCAGTTGCAGGCGCATGCGCCAGCCGCCCGAGAAGCTGTTGACCGGGCGCTGAAGCTCGTTGACCTGGAAGCCCAGCCCCAGCAAGAGGGCCTGGGCACGGGCTTCTGCGTCGTGGGCCCCAGCGTCTTGCATGGCGGTGTGGGCGTGGGCAATGGCAATGCCGTCTCCGCTGGCCTCTGCCTGCGCCACTTCCTGGCGAGCCTCGCTCAGGCGGGTGTCGCCGTCGATGACGAATTCCGTGCAGGGCTGGTCGGTCTCGGGCATTTCCTGGGCCACCTGGCTCAGGCGCCACTGCCGTGGCCAGGCGAATTCGCCGCTGTCCTCGTGCAGCACGCCTTGCAGCAGCGCAAACAGGCTGGATTTGCCCGCGCCGTTGCGGCCCACGAGCCCCACCTTTTCACCGGGGTTGATGGTGGCGTTGGCCTGGTCGAGCACGACCTTGGTGCCACGGCGCAGCGTGACGTTGCGCAGCGTGATCATGCAGCCCCCTTTACCTGAGAGGCGTGTTCGGCCAAGGCTTCTTGCGTCAGCAGGACCACGGGGCCGGTGCCCGACGTGGTGTCAGGCCAGTAGGCTTCCAGGCGGGGAAAGGCGCGCTCAAAATGCTCGCGCTCGTTGCCTATCTCCAGCACCAGCACGGCGCCGGGGTTCATGTGTCTGGCGGCATCGGCCAGCAAATGGCGCACGAAGTCCATGCCGTCATCGCCACCTTCCAGACCACCGTCCAGCGAAATACGCGGCTCGGCCAAGTATTCAGGCGGAAGTGCATCCATGCCCGCGCGGCACACGTAAGGCGGGTTGCAGAGGATCAGGTCGTAGCTGCCGGGCAGGGCAGACCAGCCATCGGACTCCACCAGGCGCACGCGGTCTTGCAACTGGTGGCGCTCCACGTTGATCTGCGCCACGGCCAGCGCATCGGGGGAAATGTCGGCGGCATCGACCTGCACGTCCGGCCAGGCCAGGGCAGCCAGCACAGCCAGACTGCCGTTGCCGGTGCACAGGTCCAGTACCTTGCGAGTGTGTTCGCCCAGCCAGGGGTCGATGCTTTCGGCGCCCTCGGCGTTGGCAATCAGCTCGGCAATGAAGCTGCGCGGCACGATGGCGCGCTCGTCCACGTAGAAGGGCACGCCTTGCAGCCAGGCTTCATGCGTCAGGTAGGCTGCGGGTTTGCGCGACGTGATTCGCTCGTCCACCAGCGCCATGGCGCGTTCTACCTGAACCTCGTCAACGGCTTGCGTGGCCACTTGTTCCAGATCGCAGTCCAGCGGCAGACCGAGCGACCACAAAACGAGCCACGCGGCCTCGTCGTGCGCGTTGGTGGTGCCATGCCCGTAGGACAGTTCTGCTTGCTCCAACCGGTTCTGCGCAACCTGCAGCAAACCGGCCACGCTGTCAGGGCGTTTGGTGTCCTCGCCCGTCACGGCGTCACCTCATCGGTGGACGGTACGTTGGCGAGCTGTTCCAGCACCCGGCGGTAGATGTTCTTCAGCGGTTCCAGGTCGGCCACGGCCACACATTCGTTGACCTTGTGGATGGTGGCATTCGGCGGGCCCAGTTCGATCACCTGTGGGCAGACCTGCGCAATGAAGCGCCCATCGCTCGTGCCACCGGTGGTGGACAACTCGGTTTCCAGGCCGGTTTCCTCCCGGATGGCTGCACGAACGGCATCAACCAGTGTGCCGGGCCGGGTAAGGAAGGGTAGGCCGCCGACCGTCCAGTTCAGTTCATAGTCGTCAACGCCATGCTTCGCCAGAATATCGGCGACGCGCTGCTGCAGCCCTTCGGCCGTGCTTTCGGTGGAAAAGCGGAAGTTGAAGTCCACCGCCACGGTGCCGGGGATGACGTTGCTGGCGCCTGTGCCACCGTGGATGTTGCTGACCTGCCAGGTGGTGGGGGGAAAGTGGTCGTTGCCTTCGTCCCAGCGCGTGGCAACCAGCTCTGCCAAGGCCGGGGCCAGCGTATGGATAGGGTTGCGGGCCAGGTGCGGATAGGCAATGTGCCCTTGTATGCCCTTGACCGTCAGCCGCCCGCTCATGGTGCCTCGGCGCCCGTTCTTGATCATGTCCCCCGTGCGTTCCACCGAAGTGGGTTCGCCGACGATGCAGTAGTCCAGTCGCTCGCCGCGCTCACGCAGGGTGCGGCAGACCACCACAGTGCCGTCGTTGGCCGGGCCTTCTTCGTCACTGGTCAGCAGGAACGCCACGCTCAGGTTGGCATCGGGGTGCTGCGTGAAGAATTCCTCGCAAGCCACCACCATGGCCGCAAGCGACGCCTTCATGTCGCTGGCGCCTCGGCCAAAGAGCTTGCCTTCGCGGTGCGTCGGCACGAAAGGGTCACTCAGCCATTGGTCCAGCGGGCCGGTGGGCACCACGTCGGTGTGACCTGCGAACACCAGTACAGGCGCGTCCTGCGTGCTGGCGGTGCGTTTGGCCCACAGGTTGGTCACGCGGAAGTCGTCAGGGCCGCTCACCAGCGTATCGCATTCAAAGCCCAGTGGCTTCAGGCGGTCGGCGATCAGGGTTTGGCAGCCAGCGTCTTCGGGTGTGACGGAGGAACGGGCAATCAGCGCCTCGGTCAGGCGCAGGGTGGAACTCATGGCTGAAGGCTCGCGTCAGTGCTTCACGTCGAGCGTGAAGTCGGAGAAAGAAGGGCCAGCATTGGTCTCTGGCTCGTCGGCAGCGGGGCCGGCGCCGGGCTTTTGCCGCAGCGCAATGTCGTTTTCAAGCCGCCACATCAGGTTGGTGGGGGAGTCCGCGTAGGCAAGGGCCTCCTTGCGGTCTACCTTGCCAGCCACCACCAGGCGTGCCAGATCGGCTTCAAAGGTTTGGGACTCTTCGGCCATGGATTTTTCCAGTGCTTCACGCACGCCGAAGAAATCGCCTTTTTCAATCAGTTCGCTCACCAGACGCGTGTTCACCAGCACTTCTACGGCAGGCACCCGGCCTCCGTCCACGGTGCGCAGCAAACGCTGCGACACGATGGCTTTGAGCGCCGATGCCAGGTCGTTGAGCATGGAGGGGCGCACCTCCACCGGGTAGAAGTTAAGCACCCGGTTCAGGGCCTGGTAGCTGTTGTTGGCGTGCATGGTCGCCAGCACCAGGTGCCCGGACTGCGAGTACGCGATGGCCTGCGACATGGTTTCGCGGTCACGGATCTCGCCGATCAGGATCACGTCTGGCGCCTGGCGCAGGGCGTTCTTCAGGGCAATCTGCAGAGATGCCGTGTCGGTGCCCACCTCGCGCTGGTTGACGATGGACTTCTTGTTCTTGAACAGATATTCGACCGGGTCCTCGATGGTGAGGATGTGGCCTGAGAGGTTGGTGTTGCGGTGGTCCAGCAGCGACGCCAGCGTGGTGCTCTTGCCAGACCCCGTGGCTCCCACCACCAGCATCAAACCTCGCTTGGCCAGGATCATCTCGGCAAGCACTGGGGGGATGTTGAGCGACTCGATGGTCGGGATGTCTGTGCTGATGAAGCGGACCACCACCGCACAACTGCCGCGTTGGCGCATGGCGCTTACCCGGAAACGACCCACGCCGCTCAGTGGCACAGCGATGTTCAGTTCGCCGGTGCTGTTGAACTCGTTGAACTGGTCCGCGGACACAATCTCTTCGAGCAATTGCAATGGCCCATCAACCGGCAACGGTTGCGCATTCACGGGAACGCACACGCCGTTGATCTTGATCAGCACGGGGGAGTTGGCCGACAGATAGACGTCAGAGGCCCTTTTCTCCGCCATCAGGCGAAGCAGCTTTTCCATCATGCCGTTTGCCATGCCCAATCCCCCGTTCTGTGATTTGCAGGTCAGTCGCGCAGCAGATCGTTCAAGCTGGTCTTGGCACGGGTCTGGGCGTCCACGCGCTTGACGATGACCGCTGCGTACAGGCTGTATTTTCCACCGTCCTTGGGCAGGCTGCCGCTGATCACCACGGAGCCGGAGGGAACACGGCCATAGCTTACCTCGCCGGTCGCGCGGTCGTAAATCGGCGTGCTCTGGCCGATGTAAACACCCATGGAGATGACGGAGTTCTCTTCAACGATGACGCCTTCGACGATCTCGGAGCGGGCACCGATGAAGCAGTTGTCTTCAATGATGGTGGGGTTGGCCTGCAGGGGTTCGAGCACGCCGCCCAGGCCCACGCCGCCAGACAGGTGCACGTTCTTGCCAACCTGTGCGCAGGAGCCCACGGTGGCCCAGGTGTCAACCATGGTGCCCTCGTCGACATAGGCGCCGATGTTCACGTAGCTGGGCATGAGGATGGCGCCACGGGCGATGAAGCTGCCACGGCGGGCCACGGCGGGAGGCACCACGCGCACACCGGTAGCAGCCATTTCCTGGGGCGACAGATGGGCGAACTTGGTCGGCACCTTGTCATAGAAAGCCAGGTCGCCGGCCTGCATGATCTCGTTGTCCTTCAGGCGGAAGCTCAGCAGCACCGCCTTCTTGATCCACTGGTGCACGGTCCACTGGCCAACACCTTCGCGGGTGGCCACGCGCAGCTTGCCCACGTTCAGTTCGGCGATCACGTGCTCCACGGCATCGGTGACTTCCTGGGGCGCCGTGGTGGCAGACAGCTGGGCGCGGTTTTCCCAGGCGTTTTCAATGATCTGTTGCAGTTGTTGCGTCATGGTGTCTCACTTGGAGGTTTGAATGAATTCGACGATGCGGCGTGCGGCCTCGACGCACTCGGCCGTTTCGGCAACCAGCGCCATGCGCACGCGCTGAGCGCCCGGGTTGAAGCACCGTGCTTCGCGCGCCAGGTAGCTGCCGGGAAGAACGGTGACATTGTATTGGGCCAGAAGTTCGCGGGCAAAGTCCGTGTCGCTGCCGTTTTCCATGCCGCCAAAGCGCTTTGGCACCTCTGCCCACAGGTAGAAACCAGCGTCTGGCAAGGCCACGTTCATGACTTGCGACAGCAGCGGGGTGACTTCGGCGAACTTGGCACGGTATTGCGCGCGGTTGTCCACCACGTGGGCCTCGTCCAGCCAGGCAGCCGCGCTGGCCGTTTGCACCGTGGTGCTCATGGCGCTGCCGTGGTACGTGCGGTACAGCAGGAAGGGTTTGATGAGCTTGGCGTCACCGGCGACAAAGCCGCTGCGCAGCCCTGGCACGTTGCTGCGCTTGGACAGACTGGTCAGCGCAATGAGGTTGCGGAAGTCGGTGCGCCCCAGTTTGACGGCGGCTTCAAGCCCACCCAGTGGCGGCTCATCACGGAAATAGATCTCGCTGTAGCACTCGTCCGAAGCGATCACGAAGCCGTACTTGTCGCTCAGCTCGAACAGCATCTTCCATTCTTCCAGCGGCATGACGGCACCTGTGGGGTTGCCCGGCGAGCAGGTGTAGAGCAGTTGCGTGCGGCGCCACACGTCCTCGGGCACGCTGGCCCAGTCGGTGGCGAAGTTTCGGGCTGGGTCGCTCGGGGCGAACCAAGGCTGCGCGCCTGCCAGGTAGGCCGCACCCTCATAGATTTGGTAGAACGGGTTGGGGCAGACGACCACGGGCTCTGTACCCTGAGCAAAGGCGCGCGGGTCCACCACCACCTGTGCCAGGGCAAACAAAGCCTCACGCGAGCCGTTCACCGGCAGAATCTGCGTTGCCGGGTCCAACTTGAGGCCGTAGCGGCGTTCCATCCAGGTGGCGCAGGCCTGTTTGAGTTCCGGCGTGCCACCCGTTGCGGGGTAGGTTGCCAGGCCGCCGTCAGGCGACTGGATGGCCTCGCACAGGCGGTCCTTCAAAAAGCCGGGGGTAGGGTGGCGGGGTTCGCCAATGCCCAGGCTGATGGGGCGGTAGGCCGGGTTGGGTGCAACGTCGGCAAACAACTGGCGCAGACGCTCGAACGGGTAGGGTTGCAGGCGGGCAAGCAGCGAATTCATGGCGGAGCGCCTAGTCGACGGGTGGCC
>CAMLOF010000014.1 GCA_946481585.1 uncultured Macromonas sp.
AACTCGGGGTTGGTGGCCAGCGCCCGCGCAATCGAGATACGCTGCCGCTGGCCGCCCGAGAACTGGTGCGGGTACTTCACCATGTCCAGCGGGCTCAGGCCCACCGATTGCAGCAACTCGCCCACGCGTTCCTTGATGGCGTGCGGGTCGCTCAGCAAACCGTGCTCCACCAGCGGTTCGGCCACGATGTCGGCCACCCGCCAGCGCGGGTTCAGGCTGGCGTAGGGGTCCTGGAAGATCATCTGGATGCGCCGCCGCAGGATGCGGCCCTGGGGCGTGGCGTAGGCCGCGTGGGCATCTTGGCCGTCGAAGCTGAAGCCGCCGCGTGTGGGCCCGTACAGGCCCACCAGCAGGCGTGCCACGGTGCTTTTGCCGCAGCCGGACTCGCCCACCAGCGCCAGCGTCTGGCCGCGCTGGATCTCGAAGCTCACGCCGTCCACCGCGTGCAGAAGCTGGCGTGGCTTGCGTTCCAGCACGCGGTTGAGCCAGGGGGCGGACACGTCGAACGTGCGGGCCAGGTCGTGCGCCTGGACGAGCGCGCCCGAAGGCTCGCTCATGGGGGATGCAGAAGGCATGGTCGTGGTCTGGGTCATTGCGCCACCTCCTGGGCCGTGCCGGCGTCTTCGCGCGTGGCGCTCACGTCGTGCAGCCAGCAGGCGGCGCGGGTGGCGCCAGCAGGCATCAGGTTGGGGCGGTCGCTGGTGCAGCGCAGGAAGGCGTGCTCACAGCGCGGGTTGAAGGCGCAGCCGCTCGGAATGGCGTTCAGGCGCGGCATGGCGCCGTCGATCTGGTGCAGCCGTTCGCGTTCGCTGGTCATGTCGGGAATGCAGCTCATCAGGCCGCGCGTGTAGGGGTGCGCGGGCTGGTTGATCACCTCGTGCACCGGGCCGATCTCGGCCACGCGCCCGGCGTACATGACGGCCACGCGGTCGCAGGTCTCGGCGATCACGCCCATGTCGTGCGTGATCAGCATCACCGCTGCGCCGCGTTCGCGGCAGATGGTCTTGAGCAGCGTGATGATCTGCGCCTGGATCGACACGTCCAGCGCCGTCGTCGGTTCGTCGGCGACGATCAGCTTGGGTTCCGCCGCCAGGGCCAGGGCAATCACCACGCGCTGGCGCATGCCGCCCGAGAACTGGTGGGGGTAGTGGTCGATGCGCTCTTCGGCCGCCGGAATGCCGGTGTCCTTGAGCAGCTGGATGGCGCGCTGGCGCGCCTCCGCGTGGTTCACGGGCAGGTGGGTGGTGATGGTCTCGATCAGCTGGCGACCCACCGAATACAGCGGGTTGAGCGAGGTGAGCGGGTCCTGGAAGATGGCACCAATGCGGCGGCCGCGCACGTGGCGCATCTTGTTGGGCGGCAGGTTGTCGATGCGTTCGCCTTCGAGCAGGATCTGCCCGCCCGCGATGCGCCCAGGGGGCTCCAGCAGGCCGATGATGGACGCGCCGGTGAGGGACTTGCCCGCGCCGGATTCACCCACCACGCCCAGGATTTCACCGGGCGCGATGTCGAAGGAGATGTCGTCGAGGGCGCGCAGCGTGCCGCGCCGGCCGGGGAATTCGACCACCAGGTTCTTGACTTGCAACAGGCTCATGGTCGGCTCCTCAGCGCAGTCGGGGGTTGAGGGCATCGCGCAGCCAGTCGCCCAGCAGGTTGACGCTCAGGGCGATGAGGACCAGCACCACGCCGGGGAAGATGGTGATCCACCATTCGCCGGAGAAGAGGTAGTCGTTGCCGATGCGGATCAGCGTGCCCAGGGAAGGTGACGTGGGCGGTGCGCCCACACCGAGGAAGGACAGCGTGGCTTCGGTGATGATGGCCGTGGCCACCTGGATGGTGGCCAGCACCAGCACCGGCCCCAGCACGTTGGGCAGCACGTGCTTGCGCATGATGCGCAGCGGCGCCACGCCGATGACGCGCGCCGCCTGCACATATTCCTTCTGCCGCTCCACCAACGTAGAGCCGCGCACCGTGCGGGCGTACTGCACCCAGCCGGTCAGGGATATCGACAGGATCAGCACGCCGAAGGCCAACGTTTCGTGCGCTTCGGGGAAGAGTGCGCGGCCAATACCGGCGATGAGCAGTGCCACCAGAATGGCGGGAAAGGACAGCATCACGTCGCAAAGGCGCATGAGCACAGCGTCCACCCAGCCGCCCAGGAAGCCCGCCAGCAGGCCCAGGCTCACGCCCGCCAATACCGACAGCAGCACCGACGCCAGGCCCACGGCCAGCGAGATGCGCGCGCCGTACATCAGGGCCGAGAGAATGTCGCGGCCCTGATCGTCGGTGCCGAGCAGAAAGTCGGCACGGCCCTCGGGGTGCCAGGCGGGCGGCAGCCGGGCGTTGCTGAGTTCCAGCGTGGCCAGGTCGAAGGGGTTGTGTGGCGCAATCCACGGCGCGAAGGCCGCGCAGATGACGCAGATGAGTGCGATCACGGCGGCGGTGACCGCCGTGGGTGAGGTGCGGAAGCTGTGCCCGACGTCGCTGTCGAGCCAGCCCAGGAGTTTGTTTTTCATGTGTGTGGCCGTCCCTTCAATGCCCACCCGCCTTGTCCGCGCGCAGGCGCGGATCGACGGCGAAGTACAGCAGGTCGACGATGAGGTTGATGACGACGAAGATGAGTGCGATCAGGCAGAGGTAGGCCGCCATGACCGGGATGTCGGCGAAGGTGACGGCCTGGATGAACAGCAGGCCCATGCCGGGCCACTGGAACACCGTCTCGGTGATGATGGCAAACGCGATCAGGCCGCCGAGCTGCAGGCCGGTGATGGTCATCACGGGCACCAGCGTGTTCTTGAGCGCATGGCCGAAGTGCACGGCACGGTCGCTCAGCCCCCGGGCGCGCGCGAACTTGATGTAGTCGGTGCGCAGCACCTCCAGCATCTCGGCGCGCACCAGCCGCATGATCAGCGTGAGCTGGAAGATGGCCAGCGTCACGGCGGGCAGGGTCAGGTGGTGCCAGCCCTTGGCGGTGAGCAGGCCTGTGGTCCAGCCGCCGATGTGCACCACCTCGCCACGGCCGAAGCTCGGGAACCAGCCCAGGATCACCGCGAACACCAGGATCAGCAGGATGCCGATGAGGAAGGTGGGCAGCGACACGCCCAGCAGCGAGAGCGTCATGAACACCTGGCTCATGAAGGTGCCGCGCCGCAAGGCCGCATACACCCCCATGGGAATGCCGATCAGCAGGGCCAGACCAGCAGCCACCAGGGCCAGTTCCAGCGTGGCCGGGAAGCGTTCGGCAATGAGCCGCGACACCGGCGTGCCCTGGCGCAGGCTGATGCCGAAGTCGCCATGCGCGGCGTTGACCAGGAAGTGCCAGAACTGCACGAAGAAGGGTTGGTCCAGCCCCAGCGTGGCGCGCAGTTCTGCCACCTGTTCGGCGGTCGCGTCCTGCCCCAGCATGAAGGTGACCGGGTCGCCCACATACTGGAACAGCATGAAGGCAATGAAGGCCACGGTCACCATGACCAAAGCCGCCTGGAAGAGGCGGCGAAGTATGAAAGCTAGCATGTGTGGTCTCCGGGGCGGAGCCCTTGTGAGGCTCCGCCCGCTGTGGATGGTGCGTGCTGCGTCAGGTCAGTTGACCTTGACGAGGCGCCAGTCGATGCGGTTGTCGGCGCGGTGCACCACATCGATGTTCTTCTTCATGGCCCAGGGGATGACCTGGTTGTGCAGCGGGATGTGCGCCACATCGTCGTTCTGCAGTTGCAGCGCCTTGGTCAGCAGCTCGGTGCGCAGCTTCAGGTCGGTTTCCTTGCGGGTACGCTCCACCAGCGCGTCCATCTGCGGGTTGCTGTAGCGGCCGACGTTGTAGTTGCCGTCACCCTGCGCGCCCACGCTGCGCACCAGCGACTGGATGCTGTAGAACGCGTCGAAGGTGGGCACACCCCAGCCGAGCATGTAGATGCTGGCCTCGTAGCGCTGGATCATGGGGAAGTAGGTCGTCAGCGGCAGCGTGCGCAGCTTGGCCTTCACGCCGACCTTGGCCCACATGGCGGTGATGGCCTGGCAGATCTGCTCGTCGTTGATGTAGCGGTTGTTCGGGCAGGCGAAGTCCACCTCGAAGCCGTCCTTGTAGCCCGCGTCGGCCAGCAGCTTCTGGGCGGCGGCCACGTCATAGGGGAAGCGCTTGTGCACACCCTGCGTCCAGCCGTTGACCTGCGGGGCCACCAGTGCGCCGGTGGGCTGGCCCAGGCCGCGCATGGTGACCTTGTTGATGGTGTCGATGTCTATGGCCTGGTACAGCGCCTTGCGCACCTTGACGTCCTTCAGCGGGTTCTTGCCCTTGACGTTGCTGCCTGGCAGCTCGTCGCGGAACTGGTCCATACCCAGGAAGATGGTGCGGTTCTCAATGCCGTCGATGACCTTGAGGTTGGGGTTGCTGCGCACGCGCGGCAGGTCTTGCGGGCTGGGGTCCAGCACCAGGTCCACTTCACCGGAAAGCAACGCGGCCATGCGGGTGGCCACGGCCTTGACCGGGGTGTAGACGATTTCGGTCACGTTGGTGTCGGCCTTGCCCCACCAGCTGGGGTTCTTTTCCAGCACCAGGCGCTGGTCGGGTTGCCAGGACTTGAGCTTGTAGGGGCCCGTACCCATGGCGTTGCGGTGAGCGAAGTTCTCGTCCTGGGTCTTGATGTCCTTGGGAGCGACGGAGTTGTTCTTCTCGGCCCAGGCCTTGCTCATCATGCGCAGCTCGGTGAGCTGGTTGAGGAGTACGGGGTTGGGGTCCTTGGTGAAGATATCGATGGTGTTGGCATCGACCTTCACCACGCGGTCGATGCCGTTGGTGTAGACCTGAAAGTTCGAGGTCTTGGACATGCCTCGCTCGATCGAAAACACCGCGTCGTCGGCAGTGAAGGGCGTGCCGTCATGGAACTTGACGCCCTGGCGCAGCGTGAAGCGCATTTGTGTGGGGGACATCTGCTTCCATGCGGTGGCCAGCACTGGCTCGACCTTGAAGGTCTTGCTGTTGTAGTACACCAGCGTTTCGTACACGGCCGCGTGGATGCCGTTCTGCAGCGCGTTGTTCTGGGAATGGATGTCCCAGGTGGCGATGTCGCTGGCGCTGGTCCACTTGAAGGTCTTGGCGTGAGCCGCGCCACCCAGGGCGAGCGCCGCTGCGATGGCAAGGAGTCTGAGCTTCATTGTTGACACCTAAATAAAATGAAGAAGCCCAGATTCTGCAATATGTGTGCCAGTTTTTCTCCGGTGTTTTCCCTCGGTTCCTGACCGAATTGTCAGCCTGGCGACTTGGTCAGGATTCGCCCAGGGATACCCCTATCTGCCTGGCGGTCTCCAGCATCGGGTGGTCAAGCGGCACGTTGCGGTGCTGGTGCGCCACGTCGGCCAGTGCAATGCTGCCCAGTTGGCCGCCTTGCAGCGTCACCATGCGGTTGAATTGCCCTGCCACCACCAATTGCGCAGCCTGATTGCCGAACTGCGTGGCCAGCACACGGTCGAAAGGTGTGGGTGAGCCACCGCGCTGCACGTGGCCCAGCACGGTGGCGCGCACCTCGCTGTGCAGCAGGGGTTGCAGCTGCTCGCGCAGCACGTGGGCCACGCCGCCCAGGCGGATGGGGTCTGGGCTGTCGGCGATGCGCCGCTGCACCGTCATGTTGCCGCCGCGCGCCTTGGCGCCTTCGCCTATGCAGATGACGCTGTAGCGCTGGCGCGTCTCGCGCTCGCGGCATACCTCGGCCACAGCCTCAACGTCGTAGTCGATCTCAGGCAGCAGGATCACATCGGCGGCGCCGGCCAGGCCGGCCTCCAGCGCAATCCAGCCCGCGTAACGGCCCATCGTTTCCACGATCATCACGCGGCCATGGCTCTGGCCGGTGGTCTGGATGCGTTCCAGCGCCTCGGTGACGGTGGCCACAGCGGTGTCGAAGCCAAAGCTGCGTTCGCAGCCCACGATGTCGTTGTCGATGGTCTTGGGCACGCCCACGATGGGCAGGCCGCGCTGGCTGATGCCGTGCGCAATCTCCATGCTGCCGTCGCCGCCGATGACGACCAGTGCATCCAGCCCCAGCGCACGTGCGTTGGCCAGGGTTTGCTCAATGGTGGCTTCGGAGGCGAGCGGGTTGGCGCGGTTGCTGGTGCCCAGAATGGTGCCGCCCAACATGAGGATGCCGCTGACACTTTCCCAGTGCAGTTCCCGTGTGCGGGGCTGTTCGCCCATCAGCCCGGCAAAGCCGTCTTCAATGCCAATGACGTGTGCGCCGCACTGGCGCAGCAGCGATTTGGTGACGGCGCGGATGACCGCATTGAGGCCGGGGCAGTCGCCGCCGCCTGTGAGTACGCCGATGCGCATGGTGGTCTCCTTGATGGGGCTCAACGTTACTGGTTACGCGGCCAAAGCGCCCAAAGTTGCAGAGGCTGTTTCAAACCCGCAGCCAGTGTGTAAGCCTCGTCACCCCAGCCGGTGAAGTAGTCTGCACGCACGGCACCCACGATGGCACTGCCTGTGTCTTGCGCCAGCACCAGTTTGCGCAGCTGAGCGGTTGGCCCTACCGATTGCAACCATACGGGGGTACCGTACGGAATGCTGTCGCGGTCCACGGCAATGGAGCGGCCTGGTGTGAGGGCCACGCCCTGCGCGCCACGCGGGCCGAACTGGGCATCGAAGTCGGACAGTGCCTCTTCGCGGAAGAAGACCACGCGCGGGTTGCTCCAGAGCATGTCGTTGACGCGTTGCGGGTTCTGCTGCGCCCAGGCACGGATGGCCTCCCAGGTGCCTTCGCGGATGAGGCCCTGGTCCAGCAGCCACCGCCCCACACTGCGGTAGGGGTGACCGTTGTGCCCGGCGTAGGCCACGCGCACCTGGCGCTGTTTGCCATCGGGTTCGGTCAGCATCAGCCGCCCCGAACCCTGGATCTGCAGCAGCAGTGCGTCTATCGGGTCGGCCAGCCAGGCGATTTCCTGCCCGCGCAGCGTTGCCTGTGCCGACGGGTCGGTGGCCATCTGCTGTCTGCTGAACCAGGGGTTGCCGCCGCGCAGGCTGGCTGGCAGCCGGTACAGCGGCGTCTGGTAAGGGCCTTGTTGCACGCGGCTGGCGGCCATCGTCGGTTCGTAGTAACCGGTGAGCAGGCCTTGCGTGTCACCGCCGCTGGGTTGCACTCGGTAGGGCTGCAGGCGGCGCATCAGCCATTCGTGCTGTTCCTGTGGTGACGCGAGAGTTTGCTGACGCACTTCGGTGCACAGGCCCTGGTGCGGTGCAGCAGGGCGCTCGCAACTGCGCAGCCACGCGTTCCAAGCCTGGTGCAGCGCGTCAAAGCCCCAGCCTGGCAGTTCGCTCCAGCGCACGGGCACCCAGGTGCTTTTGTTGCGCTGTATGGGGGCGGGCAAGGGCTGGCTGTCGGCCCACTGCCACACGGGTGACGTGGCCGGGGTGACTACCGGCTGGCCAAAGGCAGCGGACGTGTCCGTGCCGCTGCTCGCAACGGGTGGCCGCGCGGGCACGGTGGCGGCTGGCGGCGCGGGCTGCTGTGGGGTTTCTGGCAAGGGCACGGTGCTGCAGGCGGCCAGCGTTCCTACAATCATGGCTGTCAGGATGCTGCGCAAGCGGATGCGCGGCCACATACTTTTTTCGGCCATGACCTTGTTGTATCTTGAGGCGCTGGGTGCGCTTTTGCTTCTGGTGTTCATTGTCTGGTGGACCATGTTCTCTGGCCGCAAGAAAGGCGAGCTGCCCGACGACGTGGAGCGCGAGAAGGCGCGCAATGCCACTGCCCAAAACAATCAGGCGGCTTCGCACGACAAGGATAAGCCCTGAGTCGCCGCCGGGCCGCCCCAAGGCGATGAAAGCCCCCTCGGGGGGCAGCGAAGCGTGGGGGCCTGAACCTGCCGCCGGGCCGCCCCAAGGCGATGAAAGCCCCCTCGGGGGGCAGCGAAGCGTGGGGGCCTGAAACCGCTGCGGCCTGTGTCTTTCACAGATCGCGCAGCAGGTTGACGAGTTCCACCGCCGACTTCACATTCATTTTCTCAAAGACGTGGGCGCGGTGCACCTCCACCGTGCGCACGCTGATGTTGAGTGAGTCTGCCACCAGTTTGTTGGGCAGCCCTGAAGCCACCAGCCGCATGACGTCGCGCTCGCGTTCGGTCAGCGCGGCTACACGGGCTTGCAACTCGCCCTTCTGGCGGCGCGCAGCCAACACCTCGGATGAGCGCTGCAATGCCTGCTCCACGCGGTCCACCAAAGCGTTATCGGAAAAAGGCTTTTCGCAAAAGTCGAAGGCGCCGCGTTTGACGGTGTCCACTGCTGTGGGAACGTCGGCATGTCCTGACAGGAAGATCACTGGCATCGCGTTGAACCAGGGCAGCGGCAGCAGGCGCTCGAAGAGCTCCAGGCCGCTCAGGCCCGGCATGCGCAGGTCTAGCAGTGCGCAGCAAGGGGCCTCGGGTTCGCCACCTTGTTGCAGACTGTCCCAGAACGCATCGGCGCTGGGGTAGGCCTCGCTCAGCAGACGCCGGGTGCGCAGCAGCCAGCCCAGCGCGTCGCGCACGCTGGCGTCGTCGTCAATGATGTAAACCTTGCCGGTGTTCATGGTCTGCCAATCATAAGGACGCTGCGGGCAGCGTGAAGTGGAATACGGTGCCGCGCGGCCGTGCAGGCTCGAAGCGCAGGGCGCCGCCGTGCTGTTCCACAACGGTGCGGCACATGTTCAGCCCCAGGCCCATGCCCTCCGCCTTGGTGGTGAAGAAGGGAGTGAAGATGCGGTCCATCGCCTCTTGCGAGAGGCCGTGACCGTGGTCGGTGACCGAGAACGCCACCCAGCGGCGGGTCGAGGCACCGTCTTGCCCTGGCACCAGGGCCGCGCGCAGCGATAGGCGGCGCAGGCCGCTGGTCACGGGGGGGTCACCCTCTGACATGGCCTGCATGCCGTTACGGGCCAGGTTCAGCAGCACCTGTTCGATCATGGTGCGGTCGCACCAGACGGGAGGGCAACCGGGGGCGATCTCGACATCCACCTGGATGCCCAGCTTGCGACTTTGCAGCATCAGCAGCGGCGAAATGGCGTCGAACAGCGAATTCACGCTCACGGCCTCGCGTTCGCGCTCCCGGCGGCGCACCAGATCGCCAACGCTTTTGATGACGCGCCCGGCCCGTTCGGCCTGCTCCGCCACACGCCGCAGCGCTGTGGTGATGTCCTGCCGCAGGTCTGCCGTCAGGGGCTGCCCGGGTTCCTCAATCAGGTTGAGCGAACCCGACGCGTAGCTGGAAATGGCTGCCAGCGGCTGGTTGAGTTCGTGGCTTATGAGCGATGCCATCTCACCGGCCATGGCCAGACGCGCTGTGGCCTGCAGGCGCTCCTGAGAGGCACGCGAGAGTTCCTCGCTGCGGCGTTGCTCGCTCAAGTCCAGAATGGCGCTCATCCAGCCGGTTTGCACGTTCTGGGCGTTGACCAGCGGGGCCTCGATGATCAGCACGGGAAAGCGGGTGCCGTCGGAGCGGATGAATTCGGACTCGAAGCCTTCTCGCGTGTGCAGCTTTCCCGCCAGTCGCACGGCCAGGCGGTGGCGGTATTCATCCACCTGTTCCGGCGGCCAGTAGGGGGCAGGCACGCCAGTGCCCAGCAGTTGCTCGGCACTCAGCCCCACCATTTGGCAGAAGGCGGGGTTGACGTAGGTGATGCGCCCGTCCATGTCGCGGGCGCGCAGCCCGGTGACCAGTGAATCTTCCATGGCCTTGCGAAAGGCCAGCGCTTCCGCCAAGTCGCGCTCTGCGCGCAGGCGTCGCCGCAAGTCGCGAGCGAACAGGGCAAGCACGCCAATGAGGCCCACCGCCAGTACGCCCACTGCCACGGTAAGGATGTGCGGGAACCAGCCGCGGTATTCCCGTGCGCGCTCCACCCGAAGCATGTAGGCAGCGCCGGGCAGGTCGATGAGCACCTGTGAATGGAAGATCTCGCTGGCGTTGGAGAGGCTGCCCAGGATGGTCAACCGGGTGCCGTCAGCGTCGGTCAAGGCGATGCGCGTGCCCCGCTGGGCAGCGGCAGGGATCAACTCCGACAGAACGCCTGCCAGGCTGTAGGTCGCGACCAGGAAACCGTCGGGCTGGCCGTCAAGACTGACGGGCAGGCACAACTCCATCAACTCCAGGCCCATGCCTTGTGCCGTGGGCCAGAAGTAGCTGGGCGAGTATGCCGGGCCGCTGGCGCGCTGCGCGTTGGCGCAGGCCTGGCGCACGTCCGGCAGGGCCTGCTGGCGCGGGCGGTAGGCGAACAGCTCCGGCTGGAAGGGGCTGGAGCGGCGGGCGCGCAATTGAAACTGCTGGTCTCGCCATTCGACATGCACGATCTCGCGGTGCACGGCGAGCATTTCGGCCGCGCCGCTTTCCCATGGCACGGGCGAGCCGCTGGTGCTGTGCAGCGCCACCAGGTTCTGCACGCTGCGCAGCAGACCGCCACGGATGTCGGCGGTCATGTTGGTGGCGCTTTGTTCCAGCCGGGTCTGGTTGAGGCTGTCTTCGTATTCGCGGGCCAGGAACACCAGCGCAGCCAGCAGCAGGCCCACCAGCACGCAAAGCAGGCCCCACAGGGCCCAGCGTTGCGTGCCATGGCCCGGGTGCAGCCACTGCGGGCGTTTCATGGCACCAGGCGCTTCACAGGCGGCGGTGCTGCAGGGCTGGCAGTTGGCGGCGCAGTTCCTGCAGGCGGGTCATCTCCACGTCGCAAACCACCACGCCCGGGCCGCTGGCGTGCTGCCCCAGAACGGTGCCCCAGGGGTCGATGATCATGCTCTGCCCCCAGGTCTGGCGGCCGTTTTCGTGCGTGCCGCCCTGGGCGCTGGCGACCACGTAGGCCTGGTTCTCGATGGCGCGCGCACGCAACAGCACTTCCCAGTGCGCCTGCCCGGTGGTGTGGGTGAAGGCTGACGGCACCAGGAGGATGTCGGCGCCCAGCTGGCGGTACAGCTCGGGGAAGCGCAGGTCGTAGCACACGCTCATGCCTACCGTCCAGGCCTGGCCGGAGCGGTCGGTCAGCTGGAACGTGGTGGGCGTTTCGCCCGCAGCCAGCACGGCGGCTTCGTCATAGCTCTCGCGTCCGTTGTCGTAGCGGAAGAGGTGAATCTTGTCGTAGCGCGCGGCCGGTTTGCCTTTGGGGTCGTAGACAACCGAGGCGTTGGCGGCGTGTTCCGGGTCGTCGGTGGCCATGGGCAGGGTGCCGCCCACGATCCACATGCCCATTTCACGGGCGGAATCGGCCAGGAAGTCCTGGACGGTGCCCAGGCCCGGGGTCTCGGCCAGCACCAGTTTGTCCCGGTCGCTGTGACCCATGAAGCAGAAGTACTCGGGCAGCACGGCCAGCTCGGCGCCAGCCACGCGGGCTTGTTCCAGCAATTGGTGGGCCTGGGCAAGGTTCTGGTCCAGGCTGATGCCGGAAACCATTTGTATGGCGGCGACTTTCATTGCTGTCCTCTCTCTTTCTGTGCGGGGGGGCTTTCAGGAGCGATGTTACGCGGATTGACCTTTTCTATCTGCGGGTCGCTCCAGGTACCCGTGATGTGGAAGTGTTGCGTGGCGGCTGCCTGCAGGGGTTTGCCCAGCAGAACCTGTGCCAGGAAGGTGCCCAGACCCACCGCCGGGTTGATGGCCGTGGCCACGAGTGCAGCTGTTCCAGCGTTGAGTTCGGGGACCACCACGGCGGTGATGTCCTGCGTTTCGCGGGCCAGGTCGGCAGAACCTTCGAGCAGGACGGCGGCATTCACGCCTTTCATCTGCAGGTTGTTGGTGGTGGCCACACCTTGCTCGATGCGCGCATTGCCCCGCACGAAGTCGAAGGCGAAACCCTCGCTGAAAACGTCACGGAAGTCCAGCGTCAGGCGGCGCGGCAGGGCTTGCAAGCTGAGCACGCCCAGCAGTTTGGCCAGACCGGGGTCTGCCTTCAGGAACTGGCCCCGCTGCACGTCCACCGCGAGCGCACCACTCAGGCTCGGGTAATGCAGACTCAACGGCGAACCAACCCAGCCCAGGGTGCCGTCTATCTGACCCTTGCCCCCGCGTATGACGCCGGGCATGCCGAAGCGCGCCAGCAGGGCGCCCGAATCTTCAATGCCCAGACGCAGGGTGAGCGCGGTGCGCCGGGGGCCTGCCGAGCCCGTGGCGGATGCCCCCATGGCCGCCCAATTGCCCGTGGCCTCCAGCCGGGCTTCGGGCAAGGTGAGGTTGAGCTTGGTGAGCCGCCATTCGCGTGTCGCTTCGCTGGCAGAGAAAACGGCGCTGCGGTTGACGGCTTCGATTTCGAGCTTGCCCAGCGGGCGGTTGTTCAGTTCGAAGGCGTTGACCACGATGTCCAGCGCAGGCACGTGTTGTGGCGGGTTTTGCAGCAGGTTCTCAACACTGGTCGTGGCCGAGGGCGGCAGTGTGAGGCGGGCCAGCCGCGCATACACGCGCCCTGGCGAGTTCGCCGCCGTTGGGCGGTACTCGGCATAACCGTTGAGTTCTCGCGCGGTAATGTTGAGGCGCCAGGTGTCCTGTTCGCGCGAACCGCCAGCCACCACGTCATGAAAGTTGCGACCGTCCTGATGGATACGCGTGGCCTCCAGGGCGAAGCTGGTCGGCAGGTATGCGCTGGCGTCCGGCATGGCTGAGGCGCCAGAGCCAGCATCGGGAAATGCCTTCTCCCAGGCCTGTATATCGAGTTCACCCAACGACAATTGAGCTTGCACGCCGCTGGCCGGCAGGTCAGGGCGCTCGCTGCGCAACGCCAGTGCGCCACGCAGCACGCGGGTGTCCGTGCCGGTGTGCTCGCGCTCGTACCGTGCGCTCAACACCGGCCTGTTGCCACTGCCCAGCTCCAGGGTCATGCGGTCTCGCTGCGGCGCGTTTGCGTCGTCGCGCGGCGTGGGCGTGATTTCAAAGCGCAGCGGCAGCACTTGCTGTGCTTCTTTGGCCATCGGCTCAGGCAGGCGGGACGCCAGCCCCATCAGGCTGGACTCCACCAGCAGGTCAGTTCCGTTGGGGGTGAATCCCAGCCGAATCTGGTAGCTGGTGCTGCCCGAGGTGTTTTGGCCCAGCTGCGTCAGCCAGCTCACGTCTCGCGTGCTTCGCAGGCCCTCGGCGCTGGCGGTGCCCTGGCCTTGGAAGCGGACCGAGCCATCACCGTTGGGGCCTGCCTGCATGGCGCCGCTGAAGCGCAGTTCACCACCCAGCGTACGGGCGCTGGCCTGGCTCAGCTGGAAGCCGCGCTCGGTGAACTGCAGCACGCCGCTGGCAGCTTCGAGCCAGGGGGTGTCGGGGGTAACGCGCAAATCGTTGCGGGCGAATCGCACCACGCCTTTGACCTTGGTGTCTTCCACGTCATCCAGGGGCAGGTCGAGTTCGAAGCGCACATCCGCCGGGCCGGTGATGGTGGCGCGCCTGAGCGCCTCGCCTGTCATGCCCAGCAGCGGCGAGCGGTTTACGAAGGCCAGCGCGTCGCTTGCGGGGCCGTTGACCTGTGCCTGGACCTGCAGCCGAGGTTTTTCGGCCATGAAATTGGCGATGCGGGCATCGGCCTGGGCTGCGCGCAGTTGCGGTGTGGCGCTGACCCTGCCCGACGCGCTGCCGATGTGAAGGGCGACGCGGTCAATGTGCAGTTCGGCGGTCAAATCCTCCAAGCCAGGCCAAGGCAGGCTGCCTGCCGGGAGCAGGTGTGCAGGCACGTAATTGAACTGCACCCCGCTGAGCTTGGCCTTGACGTCGAAGCTGCCGCTGCCCGGACGCTCGAAGGGAAAATCCCACAGGTCGCCTTTGACGACGAAGCGCGCGTCGCGAGCCTGACCCTGCTTCACCGATTCTTGTATGTACTGGCGCACCTGGGAGGGGATCTCCTGGGGCAGGTAGCGGTGCACCTGTGCGCCATTGGCGCGGTTGAGGGTGGCGTTGAGTTCCAGCACCCCAGGGAAGCGGCTGCCCGAGGGGCTGGATGCCGGGTCGCTGGTACGCCAGCGCCCTTTGGCTTCACCTTCCGCATCGGCATTGGCAAAGCGCAGTCTTGGCAGTTGCACATCGATGGCATCGCCGTCAACCGTCCAGCTGACCTCAGTGTCCAGCTGCTTGAACGTGAGGCGTGGTTGCTCAAAGACCCCAGGGAATTCGAGCACACCGTCACGCAATTCCAGCGTGGCCCTGCCGCCAGCCTGGGTGGCATCGAACGTGATGTCGGCACCCTGAAGGCCGGGTCTGCCCAGAGGATGACGGGTGCGGCCTTGGGCGTCTTTTTCGGGCTCCGGGACCGATGAAGCGGCGAGCTCGAGATGATGCAACTGGCCCTTTGCGCGCCATTGATCAGGCCTCCATTGCAAGTCCAGCCCGTCCAGGTTGCCGACCGGCCGAAGTTGACCAAGCCAGTGGTGCGCCTGTTCGCCCAACGGCAGGTGACTGGCGATTTTCTGCAGCACGTTCAGGTCGAGCCGGTCGGCCGTCAGCTGAAGGGCCTTTATTGCGTTGCTGTCGTCGAGTGTTTGCCGGTAACGCAGGCTGCCGCCAGGCCAGGCGGTGCCGTCTTGCGTCAGGAAGCTCAGGTTCGCTGTCCCGAATTCCCATTCCTGGCCCTTGTGAAGAACGTCGATCCGGCCTTGCAGCGCCTCCAGAATCAAGGGGGGTCTATCGTCTGCGCGGACTTCAACGGTCTTCAATGCGACGTCACTCGTCAGCCCCTGCAGGGCTCCCTTCTGCACATCGGCCCACAGGCGCAATGCCCCGGCGCCCTGGTGGACTTCCAGCCCCAGCCAGGCGCTCAAGTCCACGTGTTCGTGCATTCGCTTCAGATCCACCTTGGCAAACTCGCCGTAGAGCGTGCCCGTCCATTCGCGCCAGCGGCTGGCGTCGGTGACCCACAGCGGTTGGCGGAACTGGCCGCGCAGGCTGAAGCGGGAGCCCCACTCCGGCGGTGGTGTGGCGTCCAGCCGCAACTGGTGCTGGCGGCCAGGGTTGCGCACCACCAGATCCAGAGAATGCAGTGCCAAGGCAGGGGCCTGGGGCTTCATCTCGTCGGTCCAGCTGATCTGGCCGTCCCGGATCACGAATTCGGACTGGGAGAAAAACCAGTCCAGCACGGCGTTCGACTCCTGCTGGGGTGATGCCTGGGTCACGTCAATGCCCGCAACCTGGATGCGCCCGTCTGCCGTGCGTCGCACGTCCAGCACGGGGCCTTGTATCAGCAGCTGTTCAAAACCCAGACGCCACAAGGACTGCGCAGACACCGCGCTCAACACCCTGGGCAGCCGCAGAGCTTCCCGGCCTTGCGCGTCGAACAGGCGGACTTCACGCAGTTCCAGCGTGGGAATGAAGCCCGACGACTGCGCCTGGATGTCGCCGATCTCGACCTTCACCCCCAAAGACCGAGTGGCCAAGCTTTCCAGCTCAGGCCGCCATTCGTTGATTCGCGGCACAATCACCGCATGCAACACTCCCCAGCTCAAGGCAAATAGGAGCCACGCGCCGGCTGCCAGCAGGAGCAGCCAGCGTGTCAGTCCCGCGACCAGTTTCAGGGTGCGCGGAGGGGGAGTGAAGCCGGAATTCATAAGCACGCGAAATTATGATGGCCAGTGACGCAGAGGGTTCTCAGAACATCCAACAATTTGTTTCCAAACCTCTCGGACTGGCGGAGCATTCCCGCTATGTGCAGCGCATTCGCAGGCGTTATGCGGCCGAACTGAGCTTGTTGCCGCCTGGCCCGCCGGAGCGCGCCGTGATGGCGCAGACGCTGGCGGCCTTGCGCGAGCAGGGGTTGGAGTTGGGCGCCGCATTGCGCGTGCTGCGCCAGCTCGTCATGGAGCGGCTGGTGGTGCTGGACTGCGAGCAGCAGGCCCCCTTGGCTACCGTGACCCGTGCGGTGACGGAGCTTGCCGAACTGGCCTTGAACGAGGCGCTTGTGCAAACCCAGCTGGAACTGGACGACCTGCATGGCGCGCCCATGTACCAGGATGCTTCCGTGCCCGCAGCGCAGGGGCCGGTGATGCGCCGGGCCGAGCTGTGGATCATCGGCATGGGCAAGTTTGGTGCCCGCGAGCTCAATGTCTCCAGCGACGTCGACCTCATTTACGTTTACGACAACGACGGCGAGACCGCAGGCAACAGCGCCGGGCGCAACCGCGTCAGCAACCACGAATATTTTGGCAAGGCGGTGCGGCGCATCTACAGCCTGATCGGTGACATCACCGAGCATGGCAACGTGTTCCGTGTGGACCTGGCGCTGCGGCCGAACGGCAATTCGGGCCCGCCGGCGGTGTCGCTGGGGGCGCTGGAGGAGTACTTTCTGGTGCAGGGGCGTGAGTGGGAGCGCTTTGCCTGGCTCAAGAGCCGGGTGGTGGCGCCCGCCAGTGCCGTGACGCAGGGCAGCGCCCAGGCTTTGCGAGCCGTGGTGCTGCCGTTCGTGTTCCGGCGTTACCTGGACTACAACGTCTTCGAGTCGCTGCGCAGCCTGCACCGGCAGATCCGCGAACATGCCAGCAAGCGCGCCGCCGGGCACCCCGAAAGGGCGCACGACGTGAAGCTCTCGCGCGGGGGCATCCGCGAGATTGAGTTCACCGTGCAACTGTTGCAGGTGGTGCGCGGCGGGCAATTCCCTGAACTGCGCACCCGGCCCACCCTGGCGGCGTTGCCGCGCCTGCAGCGCGCCGGGCTCATGTCCGACGTCAAGGTGCAGGCGCTGGCCGAGGCCTACCACTTCCTGCGGCGTGTGGAGCACCGAATCCAGTACCTGGACGACCAGCAGACCCACATCCTGCCCACGCGAGACGACGACCTGGCCTGGATCGCCCATTCCATGGGGTTCGACAACGCCTGCGCCTTCCTGCACGCGCTGGACGCCCACCGCGAGGCCGTGGCCCAGGAATTCGACACCCTGCTGGGTGCCACGCCGGGCGGCTGCAAGGGCTGCAACGGCGGCAAGCAGCGCAGCGCCGTGGAAGACCTGCAGTCTGTGCTGCCACAACTGCCCCAGACCTTTGCCGCCAAGGTGGCCGAGTGGTGCGAGCACCCGCGCGTGCTGGCACTGCGCGAGGACACGCGCGTGCGCCTGGCCCGCCTGGTGCAGCGCACCGGCGCCTGGCTGGAAGCGGGACGTGTGAGCGAACAGGCGGCGCTGCGCATGGCCGACTGGATAGAGCCCTTGCTGCGCCGCGAAAGCTACCTGGCGCTGCTGCAGGAGCGCCCCTCGGTGCACGAACGGCTGCTGCACGTCTTCGGTGCGGCCAAGTGGCCCGCGCGCTACCTGCTCAAGCACCCGGGCGTGATCGACGAGCTGGCAGGGCGCCAGCTGTACGAAGAGCGCTTCGACCCGGCCGTGTTCGAGAACGAGCTGGAAATGCGCAAACAGGCCCTGGCCGCCACCGGCGAGGACGATGACGAGGAATTGCTGGACCTGCTGCGCCGGGCACAGCATGCTGAAACCTTCCGCACGCTGGCGCGTGACGTGGAGGGCGTGCTCACCGTCGAACAGGTGGCCGACGACCTGAGCGCGCTGGCCGACGCCGTGCTGCGCGTCACGGGCCGCTGGTGCTGGCAGCGCCTGAAGAACCGCCACCGCGAGGAACCGCGTCACGCCATCATTGGCTACGGCAAGCTGGGCGGCAAGGAACTGGGTTACGGCAGCGACCTGGACATCGTCTTTGTGTACGAGGACGACGACGAGCGCGCCCCCGAGGTGTATGCGGCCTTCGTGCGCAAGCTCATCAACTGGCTGACAGTGAAGACCAGCGAGGGCGACCTGTACGAGATCGACACCGCCTTGCGCCCCAACGGCAACTCCGGGCTGCTGATCACCACCTTCGACGCCTACGCCAATTACCAACAGCAGCGCGGCAGCAACACCGCATGGACCTGGGAGCACCAGGCCATCACGCGTGCGCGCTTCGTGCTGGGACTGGAAAGCCTGCGTGCGCGCTTTGAGGCCGTGCGCGAAGCGGTGATCACCGCCCAGCGAGACACGGAGGCCCTGCGCGCAGAAATCGGTGCCATGCGCGACCGGGTACGTGGCGCGCACCCGGTGCAGCCCGGGCGCTTTGACGTCAAACACAGCCCGGGCGCCATGGTGGACGCCGAGTTCGCAGTGCAGTACCTCGTGCTGTCGCAGTCTGGCGCTCACCGTGAGCTGATTCCCAACGTGGGCAACATTGCTCTGATGCAGCGGGCAGAGTCTGCGGGCCTGCTGCCGGAGGGCGTGGGGCAAGCGGCAGCAGACGCCTACCGCGAGTTGCGCCGTGTGCAGCACCGCGCCCGCCTGGACGAGCAGCCCACCCACGTCGATGAGGGCGAACTGGCCCAGCGCCGCGACGCCATTCTGGCGCTCTGGCAAGCAGTGTTTGCCTGATCGGCCCGAAAGGCCCGGCCCAAGGCTGGTCTTTTATCAGTGGTAGTATTTCCGGCCGAGCAGGGCGCGGGCTTGACCAAGGCCCGTGCAATCTCTCGTGCACAACCACCCTACCCGGGGAATACCCTTGACCACCTCGCGTACCCTTGCCGCGCTGACCTTGCTGTTGCTGGGCGGCTGCGCCGTATCCCGGCCACCTGAATCTGCCCGTGCCAATGTGCCCGCCCAGTGGCACGCCCCCTTGCCCCACAACGGCGCGCTGGTGGACTTGACCCGCTGGTGGCAGCGGTTTGGCGACCCCTTGCTGGTGGAGCTGATCGACGCGGCGCAGCAAGCCAGCCCGGGTGTGGCGGCGGCGGGTTCGCGCATTGCCCAGGCCCGTGCCGCGCGCATCGCCGCCGGAGAATCTGAGCGGCCCCGCCTGGACGCCAGTGCGTCCTTGACCCGAGGCAACGTCCAGGCGCCCCCGTCGCTGACCACCACGGCACAGGTGGGTTTGCAAACGGCCTGGGAAATTGATGTGTTCGGCGGGAACGCGGCTGCCAGCCGTGCGGCGCAGGCGCGCCTGCAAGGAGCGCAGGCGGGCTGGCACGAGGCTCGCGTGGCCGTGGCGGCTGAAACGGCTGGTGCTTACGTGGGTTACCGCACTTGCGAACAGCAGCGGGCCTTGGTGCAACAAGATGCGCGTTCGCGTGCAGACAGTGCGCGTTTGCTGCAGTTGAGTACCGATGCCGGGTTCACCCCGCCCGGGCAGATGGCGCTGGCGCGCGCGAGTGCCGCAGAGGGTGCCGCGCGGGCCACCCAGCAGGCCGCGCAATGCGAGTCCGAACTCAAGGCGTTGGTGGCTCTCACCGGGCTGGCAGAGCCGGATCTGCGCCAGAAGCTGCAGATGCCTTGGGCCGAGCCTTCCAGCGAAGCGTTGGCGGCCATCCCGTCCTTGCCCGCCAGTGTGATTGCCCAACGGCCAGACGTGTACCAGGCCGAGTTGGACGTGGCCGCCGCCAGCAATGACGTGGGGCAGGCCCGTGCGGCGCAGTACCCCAGGGTGTCGCTGTCGGGTTCCATTGCGGCAGGCCGGGTGCGCCTGGACGGTGCCACCACCAACGCCCAGACCTGGCAGATCGGCCCGCTGGCCGTGACCTTGCCCATTCTGGGCCGTGAGAGTCTGGCCGCCAGCACCGACGCCGCCCAGGCGCGTTACGACGAGGCCGTGCTGCGCTACGCCGCAGCGGTGCGGCAAGCCGTGCGCGAGGTGGAAGCCGCGCTGGTTGATGTGGCCAGCGTGCGCGAGCGTGGTGCCGACGTGGAGGCCGCCGCGCAGGGGTACCGTGCCTCGTTTGCGGCCACCGAGTCGCTTCACCGGGCGGGCTTGGCCAGCCTGATCGACCTGGAAGACCAGCGACGCGCGGTGCTGGCTGCCGAAACCGCCTTGGTGACATTGCGGCGGGAGCGTATTGCTGCCGGTATTGCGCTGTACCGCGCCGTGGGTGGCGGCTGGGCGCGGCCTGGTGAGGCCATCCAAACTTTTGGACAGAAATAACATGAAAAGAACGCAAATGGGTTTGTTTGTCGTGGCGGCCCAACTCGCCACGGTGGCACTGCTGGCTGGTGTACTGGTTGGTTGTGGCGGTCAGGCGCAAGAGCCTGCGCCCGCCCCGAAGCCCGCCTTGACGGTAACGGCCACGACCGCACAACAGACGATGCTGCCCGTGACCCTGTCGGCCAACGGCAGCCTGGCGGCCTGGCAGGAGGCGAGCGTGGGTGCCGAGGCCGCAGGCCTGCGCATTGCGGAAGTGCATGTGGGCGTGGGCGACCGCGTCCAGCGCGGCCAGGTGCTGGTCACTTTCGCATCAGACACCTTGCGTGCCGAACTGGCGCAGGCACAGGCCAGCCTGGCCGAGGCCGAAGCTTCCGCCGAAGAAGCCGTGGCCAACGCGCAGCGCGCGCGCAGCCTGCAAAGCACGGGAGCCATGTCGGCGGCGCAGATCGGGCAATACCTCACCGCCGAGAAGACCGCCCAGGCTCGCGTGCTTGTGGCCCGCGCTGCGTTGGAGGCCCAGCAGGTGCGCCTGTCGCAAAGCACCGTGCGTGCGCCCGACGATGGCGTCATCTCGGCCCGCAACGCCACGGTGGGTGCCGTGGTCCCGGGCGGCACGGAGCTGTTCCGCCTGATCCGCAAGGGGCGGCTGGAGTGGCGTGCCGAGGTCACCTCCACCGAATTGGGCCGCTTGAAGGCGGGTACACCGGCCACAGTCACGGCGGCCAGCGGCGCGCGCCTGTCTGGCCGCGTGCGCATGGTCGGGCCCACGGTGGACCCGCAAAACCGCATGGCGCTGGTGTATGTGGACGTGCAGGCGGGTACCGATGCCACGAGCGCCAAGGCAGGCATGTTCGCGCAAGGCGAGTTCGAGTTGGGCAAGGTGCCTGCGCTCACCGTGCCCCAAACAGCCGTGGTGGTGCGCGAAGGCTTCAACTACGTGTTCCGCCTCACCCCTGAAGGGCGCGTCAGCCAGGTCAAGGTACAGATCGGCCGGGTGGCGGGCGACCGCATGGAAGTGCGCTCTGGCCTGGAAGCCGGAGTGAGCATCGTCGAGTCAGGCGGCGGTTTCCTCAACGACGGTGACCTGGTGCGCGTGGCCGGCAACGGTGCGGCCAAGCAGTAAGGACCGGTCATGATGAACGTCTCGGCCTGGTCCATACGCAACCCCATCCCGGCGGTGATGCTGTTCGTGCTGCTCACCTTCGGGGGCGTGGTGTCCTTCAACGCCATGAAGGTGCAGAACTTCCCGGACATTGACCTGCCCACGGTCATCGTCACGGCGTCGTTGCCGGGCGCGGCACCGGGGCAGATGGAGACCGATGTCGCGCGCAAGCTCGAAAACTCCGTTGCCACGGTGCAGGGCCTCAAGCACATCTACACCAAGGTGCAGGATGGCGTGGTCACGCTCACGGCCGAGTTCCGGCTGGAAAAGCCCGTGCAGGAAGCGGTGGACGACGTGCGCTCGGCCGTGTCGCGCGTGCGCGCCGATCTGCCCGCCGACCTGCGCGACCCGGTCGTCAACAAGCTGGAGCTGGCCGGGCAGCCCGTGCTGGCCTTCACCATCGCCTCGACCCGCATGGACGAGGAAGCCCTGTCCTGGTTCGTGGACAACGACGTTGCACGCAAGCTGCTGGCGGTTCGGGGCGTGGGTGCGGTCAACCGCGTGGGCGGGGTGTCGCGCGAGGTGCGCGTCGCCATCGACCCGCTCAAGCTGCAGGCGCTGGGTGCCACCGCTGCCGACATTTCCCGCCAGTTGCGCCAGATGCAGACCGAAAGCGCGGGCGGGCGCACCGACGTGGGCGGCAGCGAGCAGCCCGTGCGCACGCTGGCCACGGTCAAGTCCGCGCGCGAGGTGGGGCTCATCGAAATCCCCATCAGCGGCGGGCGCAGCGTGCGTCTGCAAGACGTGGCCACCGTGACCGACACCGTGGCCGAGCCCCGTGCCGCCGCCTTGCTGGACGGCAAGCCGGTGGTGGGCTTTGAGGTGGCGCGCAGCCGGGGCGAGAGCGAGGTACAGGTGGGCGCGGCGGTGCGCCTGGCGCTGGATGAGCTGAAGGCCGCGCACCCCGATATCGAACTGACCCAGGCGTTCGACTTCGTCACCCCCGTGCAGGAGGAGTACGAGGGATCGCTCAAGCTCTTGTACGAGGGCGCGCTGCTGGCGGTGCTGGTGGTCTGGCTGTTCCTGCGCGACGCGCGGGCCACCTTCGTGTCGGCGGTGGCCTTGCCCATGTCGGTCATTCCCGCGTTCGTGGGCATGTACCTGCTGGGCTTTTCCGTCAACGTGGTGACCTTGCTGGCCTTGTCGCTGGTGGTGGGCATTCTGGTGGACGACGCCATCGTGGAGGTGGAGAACATCGTGCGCCACCTGCGCATGGGCAAGACACCCTTCCAGGCCGCCATGGAGGCGGCCGACGAGATCGGACTGGCGGTGATCGCCACCACCTTCACTCTGATCGCGGTGTTCCTGCCCACGGCCTTCATGAGCGGTGTGGCGGGCAAGTTCT
>CAMLOF010000015.1 GCA_946481585.1 uncultured Macromonas sp.
CTGACCGCAGCGTTGGCGCGCCTGCATGCCCGGGCCGGGCGGCGGGTGCGTGTGTTCAAGTGCGGGCCGGACTTTCTGGACCCGCACTGGCACGCGCTGGCCAGCGGTGCGCCGGTGCACCAGATCGACCTGTGGATGACGGGTGAGGACGATATCCGCGAGCGTCTGCACGCAGCGGCGCAAGAGGCCGATCTGATCCTGGTCGAGGGGGTGATGGGACTGTTCGATGGCGAACCGAGCGCGGCCGATCTGGCGCGGCGCTTCGGTTTGCCGGTGCTGGCGGTCATCAATGCGTCGTCCATGGCTGGTACGTTCGGTGCGCTGGCGCATGGCCTGCAGCACTACCGACCGGGGCTGCCTTGGGCGGGCGTGCTGGCCAACCAGGTGGGCAGCGAACGGCATGCGCAGATGCTGCAGGATTCACTGGATGACCCTGCACATTGGCTGGGAGCCCTGCGGCGCGACGCGGCCTGGGCCTTGCCGGAACGTCACCTGGGTTTGACGGTAGCCGGGGAAATCGACGACGCGTTGCAGCGGCTGGATGCCGCCGCCGACGTGCTGAGCGATACGCCACTGGGGCGCATGGACCTGGGTGACTTGCAGCGTTGGGCGGTGAACTTCGCGCCGCCTGCTAAGCCATCTGCACCACCGCAGTTGTTGGCTGGCCGCAAGGTGGCGGTGGCGCGGGACAGGGCCTTCTGTTTCATCTACGACGCCAACGTGGACACCTTGCGGGCGCTCGGGGCAGAAGTGTTGTGTTTCTCGCCGCTCGCGGGTGAGCCCGTGCCTGATTGTGATGCTCTGTGGCTGCCCGGGGGCTACCCGGAATTGCACGCGCGGGCGTTGGGCGCGCAGCACGCGGTGCGTGCCAGCCTGTTGGCCCATGTAGAGGCAGGGCGCCCCGTGTGGGCGGAATGCGGCGGCATGATGGCGCTGTTTGACGAGCTGGAAACGCGCGAAGGTGAAGTGCATGCAATGTGGGGCCTGCTGCCTGGCAGGGTCACCATGCAAAAACGCTTGGCAGCGCTGGGGCCGCAGCAACTGGCGCTGCCGCAAGGCACGCTGCGCGGCCATACCTTCCATTACTCCACGGCGGCAACGAGCGCCAGGGTGTTGACCCGCACCGCGCGTCCAGACGCCGAGCCCGTAGCCAATGCTGGGGAGGCGCTTTACCAGTGTGGCAGCGTCCGGGCCAGTTACTTTCACGCCTGGTTCGCGTCGGCGCCCGCTGCTGCTGCGAGCCTGTTCCTGCCCGAGGTACAAGGGGGACACCAATGAGTACTGACCTCGGACCACAACGCATTGTCTGCTTGACCGAAGAGACCACCGAGTGGCTCTACCTGCTGGGGCAGGAGCACCGTATCGTCGGCATCAGCGGCTACACCGTGCGGCCCCGGCGCGCGCGGGAGGAAAAGCCCAAGGTCAGCGCCTTTCTCAACGCCAAGATCGACAAGATTCTGGAGTTGCAGCCGGATTGCGTGCTTGGGTTCTCTGACCTGCAGGCCGACATTGCGGCGGCACTGGTACGCGCAGGCGTGCAGGTGACCGTGTTCAACCAGCGCAGCGTGGAACAGATCTTTTCTGTCCTTTATCAGGTGGCCGCCATGGTGGGCTGTGAGGCACAGGCGCAGCAGTGGGTGGCGCAACGGCGTGAACGCATTGCGCAGATCGAGGACGCGGTGAAGGGGTTGCAGGCACAAGGGCGGCGCAGGCCGCGCGTGTTCTTCGAGGAGTGGGACGATCCGCACATCAGCGCCATACGCTGGGTGTCCGAGTTGATGGGTATTGCTGGCGGCGATGACATCTTCCCGGAGCTGGCACAGCAAGCTATGGGTAAGCAGCGCATCATTGCCGATGGGGCCGAGATCGTGCGGCGTGCGCCGGACATCGTGATCGGATCGTGGTGCGGCAAGAAGTTTCGCTCCGAAAAGGTGGCTGCACGCGCTGGCTGGCAAGACGTGCCTGCTGTGAAGAACGGTCAGCTGTTCGAGATCAAGTCGGCCGACATTCTGCAGCCCGGTCCGGCGGCATTGACCGATGGCCTGGAGCAGTTGCACCGCATCGTTGCCGAATGGATGGTCGAGCATGGTTGAGCGCATGAACATCGCACGGGCTGAGCTGATCTTGGGCGGCCAGAAGAGCGGAAAGTCGCGGCGGGCCGAAGACTTGGCGCGCGCATGGCTGGCGCAGCCCGGCCACCGGACGTGTTTGCTGGCAACCGCCCAGCCTTGGGACGATGAGATGCGCGAGCGCATTTCTCGCCACCAGCGCGATAGGGCAGAAAGGGTGCCTGGCATGTCCACGCTGGAGGTGGGGGCTGGTTTGGTAGAGGTTCTGGTGCGCGAGAGCCGCCCGGACACGCTGCTGGTGGTGGACTGCCTGACCTTGTGGTTGACGGCAGGGTTGATGCCGATGGCTGGTGAACCCTGGTCTGCTGACGAGCTTGATGCCCAGCAGGCCAACCTGGTGGATGCCTTGGGGCGCGCGCCTGGGCCCGTGGTGATCGTCAGCAACGAGATCGGGCTGGGCGTGATTCCCATGGGGCGTGATGTGCGCGCCTTCGTGGATGCGCTGGGACGCTTGAACCAGTGCGTGGCCGGGGTGTGCGAGCGTGTCATCTTCATGGCGGCGGGCTTGCCCATGGTGCTGAAAGGAAACACATGACCAGGGTTTTGACTAGGGCCTGGCGCAGTGCGCTGGCCCTCGTGCTGCTTGGCGCGTGCTGGGCGGGCAGCGCGTTACACGCGGCACCGTTGGAGGTGACCGATGACCGTGGCCAGCTGGTGCGTTGGGAGCAGGTGCCGCAGCGCATCGTGTCGCTGCTGCCGTCGTTGACCGAAACGGTTTGCGAGCTGGGCCAGTGCCACCGCTTGGTGGGGGTGGACCGCTATTCCAACTGGCCGCAGGCCGTGACACGGCTGCCGCAGCTGGGTGGCGGGTTGGACCCGAACATTGAAGCCATTGTTGCGCTGCGGCCAGATGTGGTGCTGGTGAGTACCGCCACGCGGGCCAGTGACCGCCTGCAGGCATTGGGCCTGAAGGTGGTGGCACTGGAACCCAAGACCCATGCCGACGTGCGCCGGGTGCTGGGCAAGGTGGCGCAGGTGCTGGGCCTGCCCGTGAGCGACAGCGAGCGGGTGTGGCGGCACATTGACGCAGCGGTGTCGGCGGCGGCGCAGTCCTTGCCTGCGGCGGTGCGGGGCACGCGCGTGTATTTCGAGGTCAACCGTGCGCCCTACGCGGCGGGCGAATCCTCCTTTATTGGCGAGACGCTGCAACGGCTGGGTGCGCGCAACATCGTTGGGGCAGCGCTTGGGCCATTCCCAAAGCTCAATCCAGAGTTCGTGGTGCGTGCCAACCCCGATGTGATCATGGTGGGTGACCGCAACTTCGCGGGCATGACCGACCGGCCAGGCTGGGCGGGCATTCGCGCGGTGCGCGAAAAGCGCCTGTGTGTGTTTCCCACGGCAGACGCCGACCTGCTGGTGCGGCCGGGCCCGCGCATGGCAGAGGCGGCTCGCATCATGGCTGCGTGCTTGGCAGACAAGGCGCCGGGGGCCACGGGCGACGCGCGGCGGCCAGTGCTGCAGGGCAAGGGGCAGCCTTGAGTGGGGTGTCGCCGATGGCTCGCCGTGCCTGGTGGCTGAGTGCCGTTCTGGTGTCCGCCGCCGCCATCTTGATGATTCTGGGAACCAGTGTGGGCAGCACGGGGCTGGACAGCCTGCGGGCCATGTGGCAAGACCCCGTGGCCGCGCAGATCGTCTGGGACATCCGCTTGCCACGCTCGCTGGGGGCCTGGCTGGCTGGCGCGCTGCTGGGCCTGGCTGGCGCAGTAGCGCAGGGGCTGTTCCGCAACCCGCTGGCAGATCCGTACTTGTTGGGTAGCGCCTCGGGCGCATCTTTGGCTGTGGCGCTGGCCTTGGCACTTTTTGGCGGCAGCCCCTTCGCCACCGCCTGGGTGTTGCGGCTGGGCCTCACCGGGGCGGCGTTTGCCGGTGCCGTGGCGGCGGTGCTGCTCACGCTGGTGCTGGCGCAAGGCGTGCAGCACAGCCTGCGCCTGTTGCTGGCTGGTGTCATCGTGGGGGTGGTGCTGGGGGCCATGACGTCGCTCGTCATGCTCACACACCCGGACGTGTTGCAGGCCATGCAGGCTTTCATGCTGGGCTCCACGGGCTTTGTGGGTTGGAGCGCGGCGGGTGTGATGGCCGTGCTGCTGCTGCTTTGCGCCGTGGCGGCAGTGGGCTTGAGCCGCGTACTCGATGGCCTGAGCCTGGGCGAGTCCACGGCACAGAGCCTGGGTTTGCCACTGGCGCCCATGCGTGCCGCACTGGTGGCGGTGCTGGCGCTGGCCACGGGCACGGCGGTGGCACAGACGGGGTTGATTGCCTTCGTGGGGCTGGCGGCACCGCACCTGGTGCGATCGGTGGTAAAGACGACCCACAACCGATTGGTGCTGTTGTCCGCATTGGCGGGTGGAGCCTTGCTGCTGGGTGCCGACGTGCTGGCGCGCGCCGTGCTGGCACCCCAGGAATTGCCGGTGGGTGTGCTCACGGCGGTACTGGGGGGCGGCTACTTGCTGTGGCTGATGTACCGAGGCCAAGGCCGAGGGGGCTGGCGATGAACCGCTATGCGATTGAAGCCAGCGGGGTGCGCGCCACGCTGGGCCGCAGCGAAGTGCTGCACGGCATCGATTTGGCGATTGAACAAGGGCGATGGACCGCCTTGGTGGGGCCCAACGGCGCAGGCAAGTCCACGTTGCTCAAGGCGCTGGCCGGGCTGTTGCCACATGGCGCGGCACAAGGGCAGGTGAACCTGTTTGGTCGACCTTTGCGCGAACTGCCTCACCGAGAACGTGCGAGGCAGCTTTCGTGGCTGGGTCAGAACGAATCGGCCAGCGACGACCTGACCGTGCACGACGTGGTGATGCTGGGCCGCCTGCCGCACCAAGGGTGGCTGGCGCCGCCCAGCGCAGCCGACATGGCCGCCGCAGAGCGGTCGTTGCGGGCCACCCAGGCCTGGGAATGGCGTGACCGGCCCTTGGCGGCGCTTTCTGGCGGCGAGCGCCAGCGGGTGCTCCTGGCCCGCGCCCTGGCAGTAGAGGCTCAGGTGCTGTTGATGGACGAACCGTTGGCCAATCTTGACCCCCCGCACCAGGCGGATTGGCTGGCCATCGTGCAGGGCCTTGTGCGCGAGTGCCGCACGGTGGTCAGCGTGCTACACGAGATAGGCATGGCTTTGCACGCCGATGAACTGGTGGTGATGGCGAAAGGCCGCGTCACCCATCAAGGGGCGTGCAACGACTCGGCCACCCACCGCGCGCTGGAAGCGGTGTTCGACCACCGGGTGGCCGTGCGCGAATTGGCCGGTCAATGGGTGACTTTGCCTCTGCCAGGCGGCTGTGCTGATGGCGCCTCTGGGATACCGGTTTGTAGTGAGGGATATTGACTTTGAGTGAACCGCTGAACTTCGGTCTGGTGTCCATCGTTGGTGCAGGGCCCGGCCCTGTCGACCTCATGACCTTGCGTGCTCTCGACCGTCTCCGGCGCGCCGAGGTGGTGGTGCACGACCGCTTGATTTCGCCCGAAGTGCTCGAATTCGCCCCGGCCACGGCCTTGCGTATATACGTTGGTAAGGCCCTTGGCAACCACAGCATGCATCAGGAAGGCATCCACGCATTGCTGATTGAGCATGCCAGGGCTGGCCGACGGGTGGTTCGGCTCAAGGGGGGCGACCCCTACGTGTTCGGGCGCGGCGGCGAAGAGGTGCAGGCGCTGCAGGGCGAAGGTATCGCCTTCGAGGTGGTGCCTGGTGTCACTGCGGCCAGTGGCTGCTCGGCCGCCGCAGGCATCCCCTTGACTCACCGCGACCTCTCGGCCAGTTGCGTGTTCCTGCCGGGGCACTTGGCCGATGATGCCGCCACACACGACTGGCGTGCGCTGGCTCGCCCTGGGCAGACCCGGGTGTTCTACATGGGCACCCAGCGCTTGCCATACATTGCAGACCGGCTGATGGCCGCAGGGCTGTCGTCAGATACCCCGGCTGCCATCGTGCGCGATGGCACGCGCGCATCGCAGACCGTGCTGGCCTGTCGCCTCAGTCGCTTGGTGGAGCGGGCTCCAGCCTATGGCCCTCAACCCGGGCTGCTCATCATCGGCGAGACGGTGCAACTGAGCCCGCATTTCGAGACCGACTGAGACGGACGGACCCCATCATGAATGTCTCTACTTCCATACGCCACAGTGACCCCATGCAGGTTAAGGGTTGGTGCCCGGGCGCTATACGGCCCATGGCCGCCCGTGACGGTCTGGTGGTCCGCATCCGTCCCCCGGCAGGTTGGCTCAGCCCCGCTCAGGCTCACGGCGTCGCAGTGCTGGCGGGCCGGTGGGCACAGCCGGTACTGGAGCTGACCAATCGGGCTAACCTGCAGCTTCGGGGGGTCAACCCCGCTGACCATGCCCCGCTGCTGCAAGGCATGCGCGCGCTGGGTCTGGTCGATGCGGATGTGGCTCAAGAAGCGCGGCGCAACGTTCAGGTGCAACCGTTCTGGACGGACGGTGACATCACGCCTGCCCTGGCGCGGGCGCTGGGTAACCAGCTTGCCAGCAAAGAAGCGCCGGCACTGCCCGCCAAGTTCGGCTTTGTGGTGGACACGGGCCCAGTGCCTTGTCTGCGCGATGCACACGCGGACATCCGGATGGAAAGCCACCCCGACGGTGTGTTGATCTATGCCGATGGCGCCGATCATGGCGTGCTGAGATCCCCGCAAACGGCGGTGCAAACAGCGTTGGCGCTGGCGCGTTGGTTTTTGCACTCGGGAGGGGCACCGGCAGGGCGGGGGCGCATGTCGGCCTTGCTGCGCCAACGTCCGCTGCCGGTCGAGTGGCGGCAAACGCCTGTCGCAAGAGACTGGATGGGTGCGCCCGCGCCGGGGCCGCAGGCAGCGGGATACTTGGTCGGTTTCCCTTTTGGCCTGCTCCGGGCCAGCACGCTGGCGACGCTGGGCACCCTTGGTGCGCTGCGCCTGACGCCGTGGCGTGCGTTGTTGGTTGAAGGGGCGAAAGAGTTGCCCGCTATCCCGGAAATGATTTCAGACCCCAATGACGTCCGGTTGCGGGTGGCAGCCTGTACCGGCGCTCCAGGGTGCGAGCAGGCGCAGGGCCTCACCCGGCCGCTGGCGTTGGAACTGGCACCGCTGGTCCCCCCGGGGAAACGGCTGCATGTGTCGGGTTGCCCCAAGGGCTGCGCCCATCCGAAGGCGGCTGTCACGGTCGTCACCACCGCCAGCAGCTTGAATCTTGTGCGTTGGGGCACCGCAGACAGCTTTCCCGACCACAGTGGGCTGGACCCATCAAGCCTCAAACAACAACTACAACAAGTCTTCTCAAATGCTGCACAGCTATGAACGCGATGGCGATGCCATTTACCGCCAGTCTTTTGCCATCATCCGCTCCGAGGCCGAACTCAGCCGCTTCTCAGCGGCTGAGGAAATGGCCGTGGTCCGCATGATCCACGCCGCTGGCCTGGTGGGGCTGGAGCGGCACGTTGCCTTCACTCCGGGCATGGCAGAAGCCACGCGTCAGGCCCTGCTGGCCGGTGCGCCCATACTTTGCGATGCGCGTATGGTCAGTGAAGGCATCACCCGCAAACGGCTGCCAGCCGACAATCCGGTGCTCTGCACGCTGCAAGACCCAGCGGTACCCGAGCTCGCGCGGCAGTTCCAGACCACGCGCAGTGCGGCGGCGCTGGAGCTTTGGCGCCCATACCTGGCCGGTGCCGTGGTTGCCATTGGCAATGCCCCCACGGCCCTGTTTCACCTGCTCAACATGTTGCAGGACCCGAACTGCCCGCGGCCCGCCGCCATCATCGGATGCCCGGTGGGCTTTGTGGGGGCAGCCGAATCCAAGGCCGCGCTGATGGCGTCGGGTGGTGTGCCCGCGCTGGTGGTGCACGGGCGCCTGGGCGGCTCGGCTATCACCGTGGCTGCGGTCAACGCCCTGGCCAGCGAGAAGGAAATCTGATGGGACGCATTGTCTGTGCTGGCCTCGGGCCCGGCGACCCCGAACTGATGAGCGTGCGCGCCGACCGCCTGGTGCGGTCTGCCCGGCATGTGGCCTATTTCCGGAAGAAGGGCAGACCTGGTCAGGCCCGTAAGATGGTGGAGGCCTTGCTGGCGCCGGGAGTGACTGAGTATGCGATGGAGTACCCCGTCACCACCGAATTGCCGTTCGACAGCTCGGCCTACATCGACTGCCTGGCGCGCTTCTATGACGACTGGGCACAACGCCTGATCGAACTGGCGCAGACGCAGGACATCGTCGTGCTGTGCGAGGGCGACCCGTTTTTCTACGGTTCTTTCATGCACCTCTATACCCGGCTGCAAGGGCGCGCTGCGGTCGAGGTGGTGCCTGGTATTCCCGGCATGGTGGGCTGCTGGTCGGCCACCGGTCAGCCCATGACCTGGGGTGACGATGTGTTGACGGTGCTGATGGGCACCCTGTCGGAAGACGATTTGGTGCAACACATGCTGGCGGCCGATGCGATCGCGGTGATGAAGACCGGGCGCAACCTGCCGCGGGTCCGACGTGCACTGGCGCGGGCAGGCCGGCTTGACCAAGCGTGGCTGGTGCAGCATGGCACCATGCAGCAGCAGCAGATGAGTCGTCTGGCCGACACGCCTGATGGGGCCTGTCCGTATTTCGCCATCGTGTTGGTGCATGGGCAGGGGCGTCGTCCGGAGGCGGCCGAATGAGCGGCTGGCTTTGCATAGCCGGCCTAGGGCCGGGCGACGAGGCCATGGTCACGCCGGAGGTGAGCCTGTCACTGGCCGAGGCCACCGATGTGCTGGGCTACATTCCCTATGTGGCGCGCGTGGCGTCTCGCCCCGGGTTGACCCTGCATCCCTCGGACAACCGTGAAGAACTGGAGCGGGCCCGCGCGGCGCTGGGTCTGGCGGCCCAAGGTGGCCGTGTGGTGGTGGTGTCCTCGGGCGACCCGGGCGTGTTCGCCATGGCGGCGGCTGTGTTCGAGGCCATGGAGGCACGCTCCGACTGGCAGGCACTGGACGTGCGGGTGCTGCCCGGCATCACCGCGATGCTCGCTGCGGCGGCGCGGGCGGGTGCGCCGCTCGGCCACGATTTCTGCACCATCAACCTCAGCGACAACCTCAAACCCTGGGCATTGATCGAGCGGCGCGTGCGTGCCGCTGCGGGCGCCGACATGGCCATGGCCTTCTACAACCCGCGCTCTGCCAGCCGCCCACATCGTTTCGAGCAGATCCTGCAGTTGCTGCGTGAGTCCTGCGAGCCCGAGCGCCTGCTGCTGTTCGCACGCGCGGTCAGCACGCCACAGGAGCGGCTGTTGTGCGTGTCACTCGGCGAAGCGCGGGCCGACATGGCCGACATGCGCACCTTGGTCATCGTTGGCAGTTCGACCACGCGCCGTGTAGGCCGTTTTGTCTATACCCCCCGTTCGGTGTCGTGCCCATGAGACAGCCCAAGCCATTGCAGTGCCTGTGCCACCGTGCCCACGGTCGTGCGCGGGGGTATGGGTGGCCGGTCGATCAGGATGACCGGGCAGCCCCGTTGCCGTGCTGCGGTCAGCTTGGCCTGAGCGCCGTGCCCGCCCGCGTTCTTGGCCACCACATGGGTGATGCCATGGCGCTCCAGCAGATCCAGGTCGTTGGCGAGGCTGAACGGGCCGCGGTCGAGTACCACGGTGCCTCGGTTCTCGGGCAGTTCAAAGCCGGGGTCGACCAAGCGCAACAGGTACCAGTGCTGGGCCTGCTCCAGGAAGGGCTGGACATACTGGCGGCCGATGGCCAGGAACACCCTCGCCGGTTCCGTCGGCAGGGCGGCCACGGCGGCCGCCAGATCGGGCACGTGCTGCCAACGGTCGCCGTCCTGTGCCTGCCAGGCCGGACGTTCCAGCGCCAGCAGTGGCAAGCCCAGTTCGGTGCAGGCCTGTACCGCGTGCTGGCTCATCTGGGCGGCAAAGGGGTGTGTGGCGTCGATCACGTGGCTGATGGCCTCGCGCTGGAGGTAGTCGCGCAAGCCAGGCACGCCGCCAAAGCCGCCCACTCGGGTGGGCAGGGGTTGCGTCACGGGCGCCTCGGTGCGGCCGGCGTAGGAGAACACCGCATGTACATCCGCCCCGGCCAAGGCCTGGGCCAGGCGGCTGGCCTCGGTAGTTCCACCCAGCAAAAGGACACGTGGCATGGCTGAACCGTGGTTGTCGATCATTGGCATCGGAGAAGAGGGGTTGTCCGGACTCACCGATGGTAGCCGCGCTGCGCTGGCCAGCGCCCACCACGTGTTTGGCGGGCCGCGCCACCTGGCCCTGGCCGATGTGGGCGCGCGCGGCAGGGCCTGGGATGTGCCGTTCGACCTGCAGCCTGTGCTGGCCTTGCGCGGTCAGCCAGTGGCCTTGCTCGCCTCGGGCGATCCGTTCTGGTTCGGTGCAGGCGGCAGCATTTGCCACCTCCTGCAGCCGGGTGAATGGACCGCCTATTCCACCCCTTCCACTTTTTCGCGTGCCGCGGCCCTTCTGGGGTGGAGGCTCGAGTCCGTGCACTGCTTGGGGTTGCATGCTACGCCGCTGGTCTCGGTTCGTCCGTGGCTGCGGCGCGGTCAGCGCCTGATCTGCCTGGTGCGTGACGCCCAGGCAGCGCGGGCGCTTGCGGCCCTGGTCAGCGGTCACGGTTTCGGAGCCGCGAGCGGCTGGACGCTGGAGCGTCTGGGTGGAACTCACGAACGCGTCCACCGTTTCCGCCTCGATGCCCCGGACCTGCCGGCACTGGCCGTGCCTCTGGCGCTGGCGCTGGACCTGCACGACGGCCCGCCCGGTCTGCCCACCACCAGTGGGTTGCCTGATGAGTTGTTCGTCCACGACGGGCAGATCACCAAGTCGCCTATCCGTGCGCTGACGCTGCGCGCCCTGGCTCCGCGGCCCGGCGAGCGCCTGTGGGATCTGGGTGCAGGGTCGGGCTCGATATCGGTGGAGTGGTGTCTCGCGGGCGGCCAGGCGCACGCCGTGGAGCAGCACGACTCCCGTGCATCCAACATCCGCCTGAATGCCGAGCTCCTGGGCGTAGCACACCGGCTTAGTGTGCACGGCGGTTCATCACAGACCGTTCTGCCCACGCTGCCCGCACCTGACGCGGTGTTCGTGGGCGGCGGCTTCGACCGCAGCCTGTTCGACGCGATCACCGCAGTGCCGCGCCCGGGTTGCCGTCTGGTTGTCAACAGCGTGACGCTGGACACCGAGGCCTTGCTCTTGCAGTTACACGCCCAGTATGGCGGCGAATTGCTGCAGTTGTCCTTGTCTCAGGCGCAGCCGCTGGGCAGGCTGCGCGGCTGGTTGCCCGCGCGCCCCCTGGTGCAGTGGAGTGTGGTGCTGCCATGAGCGATGTAAAACATGTCGTGGCCGGATTGGGTTTTCGCGAGGAGGTGAGCTGCCAGTCGCTGCACCAGGTGCTGGACGCAGCCATTGCTGCTGGCAAGCATGCCTGCGGTGGTGTGGCGCTGCAGGCACTGGCCACCGCTGAAGACAAATGCCGCCACCCAGCCCTGTTGCAGCTGGCGACCGAACGGGGCCTGCAGGTGCAGGCCGTGCCGCTGGCGCGTTTGGTCGCGCAGGATCTGCTGCACAGCGCCCATGTGCCCCCGCGCTACGGTGCCCACAGCCTGGCCGAAGCCGCTGCACTGGCGGCGTTGGGGCCGGGCGCCGTACTCATCGTGTCCCGACTCGTCAGCGATGACCGACACGCCACCGCTGCGATCGCTTTGAATCCGACAGAACCCGAATACACATGACAGTCCATTTCATCGGCGCCGGACCTGGCGCCCCCGACCTGTTGACCCTGCGCGGCCGTGACCTGATCGCTGCCAGCCCAGTGTGCCTGTACGCTGGTTCATTGGTGCCCGAAGGCGTGCTCGCGCACTGCCCCTCCGGGGCGCGGATCGTCAACACGGCACCGCTATCGCTGGAGCAGATCGTGGACGAGATCCGGGCCGCCCATGAGCAAGGGCTGGACGTGGCGCGACTGCACTCGGGTGACCTGTCGGTCTGGTCGGCGATGGGCGAGCAGTTGCGGGCGTTGCGCGAGGTCGGCATTCCCTTCACCGTTACCCCAGGCGTGCCATCTTTCGCGGCAGCCGCGGCCACCCTGGGCTGCGAGCTGACTTTGCCGGGCATGAGCCAGTCGGTGGTGCTGACCCGCACCAGTGGCCGTGCGTCGCCCATGCCTGAAGGTGAGGCGCTGGCGCACTTTGCCCAAACCGGCGCCACGCTGGCGATACACCTGTCCATCCATGTGCTGCCACAGGTGGTAGAAGAGCTGCTGCTTCACTACGGTGACGACTGCCCGGTGGCTGTGGTCTGGCGTGCCAGCTGGCCCGATGAGCGAGTGGTGCGCGCCAGCCTGGCAACCATCGAGTCCGCTATTGGCGAAGGCATTGACCGCACCGCACTCATCCTGGTAGGGCGCAATATCGGTGCGCAGGACTTCGGTCACAGCCGCCTCTACGCGGCAGACTACGATCGCCGCTACCGGCCCCTCGGCGCACAGCCGCGTTTTCCTGCGGGCACCGAATGAAGATCCACCTCAGCCTGATCGGAATGGGCGCAGGCCATCCCGACCACATCACCCGCCAGGGCATTGCTGCACTCAAACGGGCCCAGGTGGTACTGGTGCCGCGTAAGGGCGATGACAAGGCCGATCTTGCCGAGCTGCGCCTGCAGTTATGCCGTGAATTCATTCCGCACGGTGGCGCAGTGGTAGCGCCTTTCGACATGCCGGTGCGCACGGGCGCCGAGATAGATTACCTTGTTGCGGTGGACAGGTGGCACGACGCGATTGCGCTCATCTGGCTGGAAACCATCGCGCAGCACCTGCCGGATGGAGGCGAGGTGGCGCTGCTGGTCTGGGGCGACCCTTCGCTGTACGACAGCACCCTGCGCATCGCCCAGCGTCTGGCCAGACGAGTGAGCCTCACCACCACAGTGGTGCCGGGCATCACGGCCTTGCAGGCCCTGACCGCAGCGCATGCCATTCCGCTCAACGAGATCAACGCACCAGTACTCATCACCACGGGGCGGCAGCTGCGAGAGCAGGGCTGGCCGACCAGCGCCGACGCCGTGGCGGTGATGCTAGATGGCCATTGCACCTTCCAGACGCTGGCGCCGCAAGGCCTGCACATTTGGTGGGGTGCTTACCTGGGCATGCCACACCAGCTGTGCATCAGTGGCCCGCTGGCCGACGTGACGCCGACGATCCTGCGCGATCGGGAGCAGGCACGGGCCCGCCACGGCTGGATCATGGACACCTATTTGCTCAAGCGAGCCGCATCCCACCGTTCACACCATGCAGATTGAAACCCCTCCAATTACCCGAGACACACCCAAGCCCCAGGGCGAGCGCCGTGGCCTGATCATGGTCCATACCGGCAACGGCAAGGGCAAAAGCACGGCGGCCTTCGGGCTGGCACTGCGCGCCCATGGCCGTGGCAAGAACGTCAAGGTTTACCAGTTCATGAAGGTGCCCACGGCTCGCTTTGGCGAACACCGCCTGTTCGAGCAACTGGGCATTCCCATTGAAGGGCTGGGTGACGGCTTCAGCTGGAAGAGCCGTGACCTGGATCACTCCGCCCAACTGGCGCAGGAAGGCTGGGCAAAGGCTGAGGCCACGATCCGCGCTGGCGAGCATTTCATGGTGGTGCTGGATGAAATCATGTACCCGCTGCGCTACGGCTGGATTGCGTTGGAGCAGGTGTTGACATGCCTTGGGGAGCGGCCCGCGCAGGTGACCGTGGTGCTGACCGGGCGCAACGCGCCTGCCGAGTTGATCGAGCTGGCCGACACGGTGACCGAGATGACGTTGGTCAAGCATCACTTCAACGCTGGTGTGCCCGCGCAGCGTGGCATTGAAGACTGATGGAAACGTCCGCACTCATTGCCCGTCACGCACCTCTTGCGGTGTTGGGGCTGGCCTGCGCGCCCGTGGCGCTGCCTGTGCGATGAGCACCATCCACTTCCCCTTCACAACCCCCAAACAAGGACTTTTCATGAACCTCCAGAAAATCCCAGCCACCATCGTCACCGGGTTCCTGGGCAGCGGCAAAACCACGCTGTTGCGCCATCTGCTCACGAACGCACAGGGGCGGCGCATCGCGGTCATCGTCAACGAGTTTGGCGAACTGGGCATTGATGGCGAACTGCTGCGCGGCTGCGGCATTGGCTGTGACGAAAACGGCGCCGACAACGGCCAACTGTTCGAGTTGGCCAACGGTTGCCTGTGCTGCACCGTGCAAGAAGAGTTCGCACCGGTGATGGAGCAACTGGCCGCACGGCGTGAGCAGATCGACCACCTGGTGATCGAGACTTCCGGGCTGGCGCTGCCCAAGCCGCTTGTGCAGGCCTTCCAGTGGCCTGCGCTGCGCAATGCGTTCACGGTGGACGCCGTGGTCACCGTGGTGGATGCGCCAGCGGTGGCCGCAGGCCGGTTTGCCGAAGACCCGGTGGCCGTTGACGCGCAACGCCGTGCCGACGAGAACCTAGACCACGACTCCCCCTTGGCCGAGCTGTTCGAGGACCAGTTGGCCACTGCCGACCTGGTGGTGATCAACAAGACCGACGGTGTGGACGCGCCCACGCTGGCGCAGGTTGAAGCCACGGTGCGCACCGAGACCCCGGCGGGGGTGAAGGTGGTGCACGCGCAGCAAGGCCGCGTGGGCCTGGACGTGCTGCTGGGCATGGGCCGCGCCGTGGAAGACGTGATCGACCAGCGCCTGACGCACCACGACGAGGAAGAGGACCACGACCACGACGCTTTCGATTCGGTGTCCATCGGGCTTGAGGTGACAGACCGCCAACGGCTGCTGGATGCCCTGGCGGCGCTGGTGCGGCGGCACGAGATATACCGGGTCAAGGGTTTTGTGGCCTTGCCGGGGGCGGCCATGCGCCTGGTGGTTCAAGGCGTGGGGCAGCGTTTTGACAGCCATTTCGATCGGCCCTGGCAAGGTGGCGAATTGCGCGCCACCCGGCTTGTGTTGATTGGCGACCACCTGGATGCGGCCGCCCTGCAAGGCGAGCTGCAGTCGGCCTTGTTGGCGGAAGCCACCGCAGCCTGAGGCCAGGAAACATGCATCTATTGTCCACGCGGCCAGGCGGTTTCGTCGAAGACGGCGGGCAGGGCGTCGTGCGTGTTGAGCAGTCGCCAGGTGACATCGTGGTGTTGAGCGCGGCTGACACCACCTTGTCTTTGCTGGCCGACGCCGCTGCTGGATTGCCAGAGGCATTTCCAAAGGTGCGGCTGGCCAACCTGATGTGGCTGCGCCAGCCCGCGTCCACCGATTTCTACGTGGACGACGTGTTGCGCCACGCCAAGGTGGTGGTGGTTGATCACCTGGGCAGCCCGAGCGACTGGGCGTATCTGGTGGAGCAACTGATGTCTCTGGCCGCACGGCAGGGGCAGTGGCTGGCGCTGTTTTCGGGCGACAACGTGGAAGACCCCCAGTTGTTGCTGCGCAGTACCGCTCCCGTGGAGGATTGCCGCCAGCTATGGCGCTGCCTGCGCGAGGGCGGGCGTGCCAATGCCTCTGCGTTCTTCTCACTCATCGGCCATGCGGTGTTCGGTATGGGGCAACGCCCGCCGCCGCCTCAACCGCTGCCACCGGTCATGCGTTACAGCCCTGCGGCGCCTTCGCGCTGGGTGCCCGGTGCGCCAGTGGCCTTGCTGGTTTTTTACCGCGCCCACGTGCAAGCCGGGAACACCGCGGTGTTCGACGTGGTGATGGCCGCGTTGGCGCAACGGGGGCTCAATACGCTGGCCGTTGGCGTGGATTCGTTGAAGAACCCAGACAGTCTGGCGGCCTTGCAAGGCCTGGCGGCAGAACACGGGGTGGGCGTGGTGCTGAACGCCACCAGCTTTGCCGTGGCTTCACTGGACGGTGGTGACAGCGATGGGGCACAGGCGTTGGCAGAGCTGGCCGGTGATGCACCGGTCCTGCAACTCATCACCGCTGGCTGTTCGCAAGAACAATGGCAGGCCGATCCGCATGGCCTTGCGGCGCGTGACCTGGCCATGCAAGTGGTGTTGCCCGAGGTGGATGGCCGCATCTGCACGCGCGCCATCAGCTTCAAGGGGCTGGCCTGGCGCTGCGAGCGCACCGAGGTTGATGTGGTGCGCTACCAGCCCGAACCCGAACGCATCGATTTCGTCGCGGAACTGGCCAGGCGCTGGTGTGCCTTGCGCGATCGTCCCCATGCCAGCAAGCGCGTGGCGCTCATCCTGGCCAACTACCCCAACGACGATGCCAGACTCGCCAACGGCGTGGGCCTGGACACCCCGGCTTCCACGGTGCGCATCTTGCAGGCCATGCAGGCGCAGGGGTACATCGTAGATAAGCTTCCAACAGATGGCGACGCGCTGATGGCAGCGTTGACACGAGGGGTTACCAACAACCTGGACGCCAATGACGACAGGCCTGCGGGCCAGAGCTTGTCGATGGTGGACTATTTGGCCGACTTTCATGCGCTGCCGCAGGAGAACCAGGACGCGGTATGCGGACTGTGGGGTTCGCCAGTGCAAGACCCGATGGTGCGCAGCGGGCGTTTCATGGTGCCTGGGTTGCGCTTGGGTCAGGTGTTTGTCGGCATCCAGCCCGCGCGTGGCCGCGACCTGGACCTGGTGGCCAGCTACCACGACGCGGACCTGGTGCCCACGCATGCCTACCTGGCCTTCTACTTCTGGCTACGGCGGGTGTTTGCGGTGGACGCGGTGGTGCACGTCGGCAAGCACGGCAACCTGGAGTGGCTGCCGGGCAAGAGCGTGGCGCTGGGCGCGGCGTGCTGGCCCGATGCTCTGCTGGGACCCTTGCCGCACCTGTACCCGTTCATCGTCAACGACCCGGGCGAAGGCAGCCAGGCCAAGCGTCGCACGCAGGCGGTCATCATCGACCATTTGATGCCCGCGCTCACGCGGGCCGAGACCTATGGGCCGCTGCTCGACGTGGAGCGGCAGATGGACGAGTACTACGAAGCCCTGGCGCTCGACCCCAGGCGGGCAAAGCGGCTGCGTGAAACCATTCTGGAGCACGTTGTCCAGCACAGGCTGCACGAAGATCTGGGTTTCCAGGCGCCCACGGACGACACACAACGCGAACAGCTGCTTACCCGGCTGGATGCCTACCTGTGCGAGATCAAGGAGTCCCAGATTCGCGACGGCCTGCACGTGCTCGGGTGTTCGCCACAGGGGCGCCAGCGTACCGACACCCTGGTGGCGCTGGCGCGCTTTCCCAGTGGCAAGGCGGCGGAGCAGGGCGGCCTGCTGGCGGCCCTGGCGCAAGACTTGGGCCTGCATGGCTTCGACCCTCTGGCTGTGGAATGGGCCGAACCCTGGGCCGGCCCGCGCCCCGGAGCGCTGGCTTGCCTGAGCGATGCACCGTGGCGGCACGCTGGGCACACCCGCGAACGACTGGAGATGCTGGCCGCACAGTGGGTAGAGCGTTACCTTGTCGTCGATGAAACCGGTGACGGCCGCCAGGCGCTGCCGGACCCGCAGGCCTGGCCGCACACCGCACCCGTGATCCGCCGCATGCGCGAAGTGTTGGCGCCCCGGTTGGACGCCTGTGGCCCTGCCGAGGTTGAACAGCTGCTTCGCGGATTGGCGGGCCGCTTTGTGCCCCCAGGCCCCAGTGGGGCACCGTCGCGCGGGCGGCCCGACGTGCTGCCCACCGGGCGCAACTTCTATTCGGTGGATACGCGCGCCGTGCCCACGCCCACCGCCTATGCCATGGGCCTGCTGGCCGCGCAGCGGGTCATCGAGCGGCATCTGCAGGACCAGGGCGCTTATCCCGATGCGGTTGGCCTGTCCGTTTGGGGCACCAGCACCATGCGCACGGGCGGCGAAGACATCGCGCAGGCCTTTGCCCTGCTGGGTGTGCGGCCCAAGTGGGCGGCGGGCAGCAACCGTGTGGTGGACATCGAGGTGCTGCCCATGGCGATGAGCAACCGGCCGCGCATCGACGTGACCTTGCGCGTGTCTGGGTTCTTCCGCGATGCCTTCCCGAACGTCATCGACCTGTTCGACGCCGCTGTGCGCGCGGTGGCCGCCATTTCTGAGGAGGATGAGCCTGACGATGTCAACCCCATCCGTGCCAGGGTGCGGCGTGAAGCAGAGCAGGCCCAGGCGGAGGGCATGGCCCCTGGCCAGGCGCAGCGCCAGGCCACCTGGCGCGTTTTCGGCCCGCGGCTGGGTGGCTACGGCGCGGGCTTGCAGGAATTGATAGCCAGCGGCCGGTGGTCCGACACCGGAGACCTTGCACAGGCTTATCTGCGCGCCGGCGCCTTCGCCTACGGGCAGGACGCCCATGGGCAGGCAGCACGTGACACTTTCGAGCGGCGGCTGGCAGGTGTCGACGCGGTGCTGCACAACCAGGACAACCGCGAGCACGACATCCTCGATTCCGACGACTACTACCAGTTCCAGGGCGGCATGGCAGCTGCCGTGCAACACCTCACCGGCGCGCCCGCGGTGCTCTACCACGGCGATCTGAGTGTGCCTGGCGCGCCCCGTATCCGCACCCTTGGCGAAGAGGTGGCGCGCGTGGTGCGTTCGCGTGCCGTGAATCCCAAGTGGCTCGATGGCGTCAAGCGCCATGGCTACAAGGGGGCGTTCGAGGTAGCCGCGACGGTGGACTACCTGTTCGCCTTCGATGCCACGGCGGGTGTCGTGGCCGACCACCACTACGCCATGGTTGCTGATGCCTACGTGCACGACCCTGGCATCCGGGCTTTTTTGCAACAACACAATCCACTGGCCTTGCGCAGCATCGGCGAGCGTTTGCTAGAGGCCATGCAGCGGGGGCTGTGGCAGGAGCCCGGTGATCACCGGGAACGGATCGAACAACATCTGCTCGCGCTGGAGCATCGACTGGAGGAGCCTTGAGGCACCTCTGCCCATTTTTCCGTGATGCCGATCATCAATCGGCTTTTTTGTCAAACCAACCCAAGGAGTTCATCATGACCCAGTTCAACACTTCCAACCCGGCGGTTCCTGCCACGCGCGGTGCAGGCCTTTGGGGTAGCCTGTTCGCAGCGAGCGCTCTTGGCCTGATGTTGATGTATGGCGTAGCGTTCGCGCACAGCCCGTTGGCCCACAACGCCGCGCACGACGTTCGCCACGTCACCGTCAAGCCCTGCCACTGACGTGCGCCGTCATCACCCATATCCAGGAGCCGACATATGAGACTCTTCCAAGCCTTGTTTTGGGCGGCACTGGCCGTCGCCGTGGTGGTAGGTAGTGCGCATACTGCGTTGATGCAGTGGTGGGCAACCCCCATCATCCTGCAGGCCGAGACCTTTGAAGACCAGAAGACCATCACGGGCACTGTGACCGAAGGTAATCATGCCCACGATCGCGCGACGTCAGAGCCGCATACCCATGTGGTGGCGGCTGAAGGCGGAGAGGGCGGTTGGGTACCCCAGGACGGGGCCGAACGCACGTTCTGGACCTGGGCCGCCACAGTGCTGCATGCGTTGGCGATGGCCCTGCTGGGTTTGGTGGCGTTGAGTGTGCGGACCCACCTGCGCGGGCCAGCTTCGTCACGGCTGTTCGCCGCGTTGGGGCTGGCTACGGCGGGCTACATCAGCTTGCACCTGTGGCCTTCGTTGGGGCTGCATGCCGAGATTCCCGGTATGGACGCCGCTTACCTGGAGGGGCGGCAGGCTTGGTGGGTGTTGGCCGTTGCCAGTGCGTCGGCGGCATGTGGAGCTATTGCGCTGGGGCGCAGCGCATGGCGATGGGCGGCTGCGGCAGCCCTGCTGGCGTTGCCGTTCGCGGTGGGGGCCCCCCAGCTGGCGGGCGATCCCCTTGCCGGTTTCAGCGGGCAGGCACAGACTGCCCTGCGCACGTTGGGTGCTGATTTTGTGCGTGTCACGCACATGCTGGCCGTGGTGTTCTGGCTAGGGTTGGGTGCGGCATGTGCCTGGGCTTTCCAGCGCTGGGTGCAGCCAGTGCTGGCTACTTCCATCCGTTGATCGCACCAGCATGACTGTTCCCGTTTTTCCCTTCAACGCGCTGGTAGGGCAGGCGCGGTTGCGGCAGGCCCTGTTGCTGGCGGCTGTGGACGAGCGCATCGGCGGCGTGCTCATCAGTGGGCCGCGCGGAAACGCCAAGTCCACTGCAGCTCGCGCGCTGTCAGGCTTGTTACCTGGTGCCCCCTTCGTCAATTTGCCGCTGGCGGCCAGTTTGGAGCAACTCGTGGGCACGCTGAGCCTGGAGGACGCCCTGCGCGACGGAGAAGTGCGGCTGGCCCCAGGGCTGGTGGCACGTGCCCATGGCGGTGTGCTCTACGTGGATGAAGTCAACCTCCTGCCCGATGCGTTGGTGGATGCGTTGCTCGACGTGGCCGCCAGTGGAACGAATACGGTGGAGCGTGATGGTATTTCCCGTCAACATGCCGCCCGCTTCGTTCTGGTGGGTACCATGAACCCTGAGGAAGGGGACTTGCGCCCGCAATTGCTGGATCGCTTTGGCCTGTTCGTTTCCCTGGACAATCCGGGCGATGCCGCGCAACGCCAAGCCATCGTGCGCGCCCGATTGGCTTTCGATCATGACCCGGACACCGTGTTCAGGGCACATGAGGCAGAGCAGACCCGTCTTCAGACTCGCGTCGCGGCGGCGCGCGAGATGCTGTCCCGTCTGTCTTGGCATGATGACGTGCTTCAGCGTGCCGCAGACTTGGCATTGGCGGCTGGTGTAGATGGCGTGCGGGCCGACTTGGTGATGTTGCGTGCAGCCCGCGCGCAAGCGGCGCTGGAAGGGCGTGATCGCATCTGCGTGGAACACGTGGACGCTGTGGCCGAGTTTGCATTGGCGCACCGCCGTGGCGGTGACGGTCATACTGACAACGCCAGACCGCCCGTGGGGGGGGCGCACGGAAACGAAGGGCCACACTCCCCTCAGTCGCGGTCTGCAAATGCCCCTTCTGCACATGCCGAACCAGAGGGCGACTGGGGTGCGCTGCCGCCGCAACCGCAAGCCTTGGCGCGCGTGCGATCCGCAGGGGCACTCATCCCAAAAAAAGCGTGAGCCACCCCGGCCCGCGCGCACCCACGGTGTCCAGCGGCTGGCGGTGGCAGTCTCCTCCGTTGGGGCCGCGACCGGTCCTGCCGGGCCGGGTTCAACCTGTGGCCCGCGTGGGTAGCCTCTTGGGCCAACGCGTTGACTGGGTGCGAACCCTCGCGGCCAAAGGCCCGGGGCGGCTGCGGCAGGAGCACGTTCGCCACCAGCCGCTGAACGTGCGGGTGCCCACATTGCATGTCATTGCTTTGGATACGTCTGGCTCCATGCGTTCGCGGGGCCGCCTGGCATGGGCCAAGGGGTATGCCGCGAGCCTGATTCAAGAGGCCGCGCGTCATGGTGATCATGTGGCCTTGCTGTGCTTTGGCGGGCGGGGGGTGGAGCTGTTGCTTCCCCCGGGGCCAGCGCGCACGGCAGGCGTGGTGCGTGTGCGACCCCTGGGCGGCGGCGGCGGTACGCCGCTGTCGGTCTGCGTGTGCGAGGCCGACCGCCTGCTGCAGAGCATCAGGCGCAGTCAGAAACCATTCACCAGGGCTTGTTTGTGGCTGCTCACAGACGGTCGCACGCTTGACAGCCCCCCGGCGCCCAAGGCGGTCGATCAAGTCATCGTCGTTGACTTCGATGACCCGAGGCTGCCGATTGGCCGGTGCGCAAGTTGGGCCAAGCAGTGGCGGGCCGAATACCGTCTGGGCCCACAAGGTACCTGAACTTTCCAAAGTATGAAAACGCTAACATGACGCATTTCACATCCTCCCCTATCACCGAAGTGATTGTTTGCACCACCTGTCGCCCTCCTGGGGTTTCCCGGGACGAACCTGCGGCTGGCGAGATGTTGTTCGAGGCTGTGCAAACTGCCCAGAGTACGGACGTCACCGGCCAGTGGGGCCGCGTGCGGGTCCGTGGGATGGCATGCTTGAACAGTTGCTCGCGAGCCTGCACCGTGGCGTTCCAGGCGCATGGGAAGCACAGTTATCTGTTCGGTGATCTGACGCCTGGGGCGGGGCTTGCCGAACAGGTTTTGGCCTGCGCGCGCATGCATGCTGATGCCTCGGACGGAACGCTTGTGAGGAATGAGCGGCCTGAGGGCTTGCGCAACGGCATTCTGGCCAAGCTGCCGCCTCCACTGGAGCCCGCACTGCCGTGAG